>CAMELE010000024.1 GCA_945923475.1 uncultured Mollicutes bacterium | reverse complement strand
TGTTATCAATCACCAATTAGCTGTAATCCATTAGGATTTAGCTGATATATTTTATTCAAACTCAATTGTTGCAGGTGGTTTAGATGTACAATCAAGTAGTACACGGTTAACACCTTGAACTTCATTTACAATTCTTCTTGAAATGATATCAAGAACATCATAAGGAATACGAGCCCAGTCAGCTGTCATTCCATCGATAGATGTAACTGCTCTAATAGCTATAGCATAATTATATGTTCTTCCATCACCCATTACACCAACACTTCTCATATTAGTAAGAGCTGTAAAATATTGCCAAATATCCTTCTGAAGACCTGCTCTTGCAATTTCTTCACGAAGGATCGCATCACTCTTACGAACGATTTCAAGCTTTTCTTCTGTAATATCTCCGATAATTCTGATTGCAAGACCTGGACCTGGGAATGGTTGACGCCATACGATTTCATATGGTAATCCCATCTCAAGACCTAAAGCTCTAACCTCATCCTTAAATAAAACGTTAAGAGGTTCGATTAGCTTAAATTTCATATCTTTAGGAAGTCCGCCAACATTATGGTGTGACTTGATTGTTTGAGCTGTAGCTGTACCTGATTCGATAACGTCTGTATATAGTGTTCCTTGGGCTAAGAAGTCAAATTCACCAAGCTTCTTAGATTCCTCGTCGAAGCAATATACGAATTCATTACCAATGATTTTTCTTTTCTTTTCAGGTTCAGAAACACCTGCAAGCTTAGATAAGAATCTATCTTTAGCATCAATTTTAATTACATTCATATCAAACTTAGAACATGCAGCCATAACCTCAGCTGCTTCATTTTGTCTAAGCAATCCATGATCTATAAACATACATGTTAATTGCTTACCAATAGCCTTATGTAAAAGTACGGCAACTACTGTAGAGTCAACACCACCAGAAAGTCCACAAAGTACCTTCTTATCGCCAACAGTTTTTCTAATTTCTTCAATTTGCATGTCTAAGTAATTTTTCATTGACCAATTGCTTTGGGCTTTACAAATTTCAAATACGAAATTAGAAATCATCTTATTTCCGTTTACAGTATGTCTTACTTCTGGATGGAATTGTACACAGTAAATCTTTTTTGCTTCACACGCAATGGAAGCTACCAAATTGTTAGATGTTTTAGCTAAAAGCTTGAATCCTTCTGGTAATTGACTTACATGGTCACCATGACTCATCCATACTTCTTCCTTTTGACTTAAATCCTTAAATAGTAAAGAAGTATTATCTACCTCAATTTCCATTCTTCCGTATTCTTTAGTGCTACTAGCTGAAATTTGACCACCAAATGTGTAAGCACAAAGCTGCATTCCGTAACAAATACCTAAAATAGGTAATCCTAAATTGAATATTTCTTTATCGCATTTAAATGCGTCTTTATCATATACTGATTTAGGTCCACCAGAAAATACAATACCCTTAACGCCTTCCATTTTTTTGATTTCTTCCGCAGAAGTTGTATGAGGTAATAGGGCGCTATAAACGCCCATTTCTCTTATACGTCTTGCGATTAATTGATTATATTGTGAACCAAAATCTAATACTATTATTTTATCACTCATATAAACTCCTATTTAGAATAGTTTGGTGCTTCTACAGTAATTTCAACATCATGAGGATGAGATTCTCTTAATCCAGCATTTGTAATGCGAATAAACTTAGAAACCTCTTTTAGCATTGGAACGGTTTCAGCTCCACAATATCCCATACCTGCTCTAATACCACCGCATAATTGATAAATTGTATCACTAACAGGTCCCTTATAAGCAACACGTCCCTCAATACCCTCTGGTACAAGCTTTTTAGATGTTGTATCCTTCTTTTGGAAATATCTATCAGCAGAACCACGCTTCATAGCTGCTAAGCTTCCCATACCAACATATGATTTAAAGCGACGTCCATTAAATACAATTTCCTCACCTGGGGCTTCACTACAGCCTGCAAGTAATGAACCAAGCATTACACAGTCTCCACCAGCAGCTAGTGCCTTAACAACATCTCCTGATAGCTTAATACCACCATCGGCAATAACGCAGCAGCCACGTGTTTTTGCATATTCATAAACATCGTTAACAGCTGTAATTTGAGGTACACCAACACCGGCTACAACTCTTGTTGTACAAATTGAACCAGGTCCAATACCAACCTTAACAGTATTAACACCTGCGTCTATTAATTCTTTAGCAGCCTCTGCTGTAACAATGTTACCAGCAACTAAATCCAAATCTGGATACTTAGCTCTAATCTTCTTAACTGCATTTATTACATTTTCTGAATGTCCATGGGCTGAGTCAATTGTAATAACATCAACTCCTGCGGCTACAAGTGCATCAACACGATTCATCATATCTGCACCAATACCAACTGCGGCACCACAGCGTAAACGGCCTTTTGAGTCCTTACAAGCGTTTGGATAATTTTTAACGTTATCGATATCCTTTGTTGTAATAAGACCAATTAGATGGTTATCCTTATCAACGATTGGTAATTTTTCAATACGGTTAGACCAAAGAATTTCACTTGCTTCTTCAAGTGTAGTTCCTTCCTTAGCTGTTACAAGACGCTCTCTTGTCATAACCTCTTTAATCTTTGTATCATCAGGAGTAAGATATTTTAAGTCTCTTGAGGTTAAAATACCAACAAGTACACCTGCCTCATCAACAATTGGAAGACCAGATACATGGTATAAAGACATAATTTCAAATGCATCCTTTGTAGTCTTATCTGCTGTTAATGTAACTGGATTTGTAATCATACCCGCTTCATTTCTCTTAACAATATCAACCTCACGAGCTTGGTCCTCAATTGACATATTCTTATGAATAAATCCAAGTCCGCCCTCTCTTGCAATGGCAATTGCAAGCTCTGACTCTGTTACAGTATCCATTGCGGCTGAAACAATAGGAATGTTTAGCTCAATATTCTTTGTTAAGTGGGTTTTTAAAGATACTTCACTTGGTAATACATTTGACTTTTGAGGAACAAGTAAAACGTCATCAAAAGTTAACCCTGTACGAATTTCATCAAATTTAGACATAATTAATCCTCCAATCCTAAACGTTTATAGATATATCCAACTTCTTTAAAGTAATAATCTAATGTAAAGCATGAATCTATTTCTTCATTAGATAAATACTTTGTAACATTTTCATTTTTCTTTAGTAATTCTTGATAATCAAGATTATTGTTATAGGCTTCCATTGCAATTGGTTGAACTGTATCATATGCAGTTTCTCTTACTAATCCCTTAGAAATTAAGGCATAAAGTACTCTTTGCGCAAATATTACCTTATTTGTCATATAAATATCTGCCTTCATCTTATCAGGATAAACAACTAAATTCTCAAGAACTCCCTTAAAACGATTTAGCATATAGTCAAGTAAGCATGTAGCATCTGGTAAAATAATTCTTTCTGTTGAAGAGTGAGAAATATCTCTTTCATGCCAAAGTGCAATATTTTCATAGAATGTTTGCATATAGCCACGAATCACTCTTGCGCAGCCGCAAATATTTTCACTGGAAATTGGATTACGCTTATGTGGCATTGCAGATGATCCCTTTTGACCCTTACTGAAGGCTTCCTCAGCTTCATGAACCTCGGTCCTTTGAAGATTTCTAACCTCAAATGCCATTTTCTCAAGCTCTGATGCAATAAGAGCTAAGACTGACATATAGTGAGCATGACGGTCACGTTGAATAACTTGAGTTGAGATAGGTGCATTACCTATTCCTAATTCCTTACATACATATTCTTCAATAAATGGAGGAATATTACAGAAATTTCCAACTGCACCTGATAGTTTTCCAACCTCAATCTCTTCACATACCTCATCAAAGCGCTTAAGGTTTCTTTGCATATCTGAATACCATAAGGCCCACTTAAGACCAAATGAAGTAATATCGGCATGAATTCCATGAGTTCTACCTATACAAGGAGTATTCTTGAATTCTAATGCTCTTTTCTTAAGAACTTCAATCAAAGCTACAATATCATCTCTTAATATTTTGTTTGCTTGCTTAATTAAGACAGCATTAGCTGTATCTACTACATCTGTTGATGTAAGACCATAGTGAATCCATTTCTTCTCATCACCAAGTGATTCTGATACTGTTCTTGTAAAAGCTACAACATCATGCTTAGTTTGTAATTCTATTTCCTTTATTCTTTCAACTGTGAATGTTGCCTTATCTAGCTTTGGCAAATCTTCCTTAGGTACAACGCCTAACTCTGACCAAGCCTTAGCATTTACTAATTCAACTTGTAAATATGCATTGAACTTAGACTCTTCTGTCCAAATGTCACGCATACACTTACGACTATAACGTTCAATCATTTTTATTCCTCCATATGATTCAAATAAGCCTCAATTGTATTTTGCATCAAGCAGCAGATAGTCATAGGACCTACACCACCAGGAACTTTGGTAATGTATGATGCCTTTGGCTCGCATGATTCAAAATCACAATCGCCACATAATTTTTTTGTTTGAGGATCACGATTAACACCTACATCAATAACGACAGCTCCTTCTTTAATATAATCGCCTGTAACAAGCTTTGGCTTACCAACTGCAACTATTAAAATATCCGCTTGCTTAGTTATTTCCTTCATATTTTCGGTTTTCGAATGAACAATAGTTACTGTTGCATCCTTATCAAGAAGTAGCTTATAAACTGGAAGTCCAACTAATGAAGACCTTCCCATTACTACTGCATGCTTACCTGCTATATTTATATTTGCTGATTCTAAAAGCGTAATAATTCCTCTTGGTGTACAAGGAATCATTCCCTTTCTTCTTTGCCATAGGCTTGCAACATTTGCATAGTGAAAACCATCTACATCCTTTGATGGGTTAATCCTATCTAACACGTGATCTTTATTGATATGCTTAGGTAATGGTAATTGAACTAAAATACCATCTACCGTATCATCATTGTTTAAAATATCTATTTGATTTAAAAGCTTTTCTTCAGAAATATCCTTTGGTAATACAATAGTTTTATTTAACATACCAATTTCTAAAGAAGCCTTTTCTTTGCCTTTTACATAAGACTCAGATGCAGGATCATCTCCTACTAAAATTACGACAAGCTGCGGTAATCTTTTATACACTCTCTTGTAATAAATAATTTCTTCCTTTAGTTTATCCTTAATATTTTTTGATAACTCTTTACCACTTATAATACTTGCCATAATATTCCTCCTTATAGTGACCAATGACCGATGTCACTTCTGTAAAATAAATTTTCACAGTCAATTTGCTTAACAGCATTCATTGCCATTTCCTTAGCAGCATTCAAGGATGCTCCATGACCAACTACCATTAAGACACGTCCACCATTAGTCACATATTCAGTGTTACTGTTAAATGCAGTACCCATATGATATACTAAGGCATTGACACTTTCTAGGTTTTTAATTACATAACCCTTTTGATATTCTTTAGGATAGCCCTTGCTAGCCATTACTATTCCTAGATAAAAATCTGTGTCCCACTCTAAATTGACCTTATTTCCATCTATTATATCACAAAAAACATCATATATATCACTTTTTAACTTAGGAAGAACAACTTCTGTTTCAGGATCTCCAAATCTAGCGTTAAATTCAATTACCTTAATACCATTTGGAGTTTTCATTAATCCACCATAAAGAACACCTTTAAAAGGACACCCTTCCTTAACAAGCCCTAAAGCTGTTGGCTTCATAATATGTTCTAAAGCATACGCTTTATCTAAATCAGTGATAATTGGCACCTCACTATATGCACCCATTCCCCCAGTATTTGGACCTAAATCATTATCATATGCTCTTTTATGGTCTTGAGATACCTGCATAGGATACACATTCTCATTATCTACAAAGCACATAAATGAAAATTCAGGGCCTGTTAGGTAATCTTCAATAACAACTGAAGATGTACCAAATTCAGCATCAACAAGCATATCGTATAAAGTTGATTTTGCTTCTTCATAGTTTTGGGCAATTACTACACCTTTTCCAGCCGCAAGTCCATCATACTTTAATACTGTTGGATATGGAACATTTTTAACATATTCAACTGCTTCTTCATAATTTGAAAAAGTTTTATATGAAGCTGTTGGAATATTATATTTATCCATAATGTATTTAGCATAAGCCTTACTTGTTTCTATTTTGGCTGCAGCTTTTGTTGGACCAAAAATCTTTAATCCTTTAGCTTGGAAGGCATCAACTATTCCTTTTTCTAAAGCAGCCTCTGGACCAACAACTGTTAAATCAATTTTATTTGTAACAGCAAATTCTAAAAGCTTGTCTACTTCTGTTTCCTTAATATTTAAAGTAGTCGCCAAGGCTGCAATTCCTGCATTTCCTGGCGCACTATATATTTTTGTAACTTTTTTTGATTTACTAAGCGCATGGATAATAGCGTGACATCTACCACCAGCACCAATAACTAAAACCTTCATTAGTGTTTGAAGTGACGCATACCAGTAAATAGCATGCAAATTCCCTTCTCGTTTGCTACTTCGATTGACTCTTCGTCACGAATAGAGCCACCAGGTTGAACAATTGCAGATACACCATAAGAAGCAGCTAATTTTACTGTATCACCAAATGGTAAGAAACCATCAGAGGCTAAAACTAAGCCATCAGTATATCCTTTGGCTTTAGCTTCCTCTAAAGCAATGTTGGCAGAACCAACACGATTCATTTGACCAGCACCAACACCAAGTGTTACACCGTCCTTTACTACAACGATAGCATTTGATTTAACATGCTTAACAATCTTCATACCAAATTGCATATCATTTAGTAATTCCTTAGATGGCTTTACGTTTGTAACACACATATTCTCAGATACACTAACCATTTCAGTATCTTGGTCTTGAACTAAAATTCCACCGTTAACACTAACGTATTGAGGTGTCTTTACAACAGGACCAATCTTGTATTCGATTAATCTTACATTCTTTCTCTTTGCAAATTCAGCCTTAGCCTCATCTGTAAATGAAGGAGCAAGTACGACCTCTAGGAATAATGGTGTTTTATCTTCTCCATTTGTTGGAATCGTATATTTCATTAATTTTGCAGCCTTTTTATCTATAACCTGGTTTGTAGCTACAATACCACCATAGATTGATGTTGGGTCTGCTAAATAAGCCTTTGTCCATGCATCACATAAATCAGTACCACAGGCTGCACCACATGGATTCATATGCTTTAATCCTACTGCAAATGGAATTTCTGGATCAAATTCTCTTACAATCATTAATGCTGCATTTGCATCTTGAATGTTATTATAAGATAATTCTTTTCCTTGAATTTGAATTGCATTAGCTAAGCTATATGTAGTTGGATTTAAGCTGTAGAATGCTGCACTTTGATGAGGATTTTCACCATATCTTAATCCTTGAACAAGTGGAGCTTCTATATGAAGCACTGGATCAAGACCTGCATTATGGCGCATAAAATCAGATATAGCCATATCATAAGAGGCTGTATGAGTATATGCCTTAGCTGATAGCTTAAATCTTGTTTCAAGTAATGTATTTCCATTTTCTTTAATTTCTTCAATAACTTGATTGTAATCAGCAGGATCACATACAACAGTTACAGAAGCATAGTTTTTAGCTGCACTTCTTAGCATTGAAGGACCACCAATGTCGATGTTTTCAATTGCATCCTCCATTGTAACGCCTTCTTTGGCAATTGTTTCTCTAAAAGGATAAAGATTAACACAGACTAAATCAATAAATTCAATATTGTTTTCCTTAAGCTGTGCAATATGAGATTCATTATCTCTTCTTGCAAGTAATGCACCATGAACATTTGGATGTAGGGTTTTTACTCTACCATCGCAAATTTCAGGAAATCCAGTTACATCAGAAATATTTGTAACCTTTAATCCGGCTTCTCTTAAAGCCTTCATTGTACCGCTTGTCGAAATAATTTCAAAGCCAAGCTCTACTAGATTTTTAGCAAATTCTACAACACCATTTTTATTTGATACACTAATTAATGCTTTCATATTAACGTCTCCTTGTAATCATCCTAATCGCTTCAGGATATAGGACATGTTCAATTTCATGAATTTTAGCTTCTACCTCATCAATAGATGAACCATAATATTCAAAGCCTCTTTGGGCAATTATTCTACCTCCATCTAATTCAGGAGATACATAATGAACAGTTACACCAAACACCTTTACACCATAATCGAATGCATCCTTTATACCATGAGCACCCTTAAATGATGGAAGTAAGGCTGGATGAATATTAATTATTTTATCGGGATATGCCTCAAGTAATGTTTTTCCAACAATACGCATATACCCAGCAAGACAAATTAGATTAATTTCTAATTCTTGAAGTCTTTTAAGAATTATCGCTTCAAATTCGCTTCTTTTTTTATAATCCTTAGGATTAAAAACTAAAGTTTCTATTCCGTACTCTTCTGCTCTTTTAATAACATATGCATCCTTGTTATCGCATACTAAAATTTTAACCTCGGCAAATTCAATTTCACCATTTCTTGTGGCATCTACGATTGCTTTAAAATTTGTACCGCTTCCAGATGCGAATACTGCTAGATTCATTTAATTTCAACTCCTGGCTTTGAAGTAACATGACCAATAACATAAGACTTACGTCCGTGTGAGGATAAAATACTTTGGGCACGTTCTACATCAGCCTCATTAATTGCAAGTACCATTCCAATACCCATGTTGTAGATATTAAACATTTCACGGTGATTAACCTTACCATATTTTTCTAAGAATTTAAATACTGGTAAAATTGGCCAAGAGCCTTCCTTTACCTCAATACCTTGGTCATCCTTTAAGATACGTGGAATATTTTCATCGAATCCTCCACCAGTAATATGAGCTACACCATGAACATCTACATTATCGATAACTTCTTTAACTTCTTTACAATAAATATTTGTAGGAGTAAGTAATACTTCACCTAAAGTCTTGCTAGAATCAAGCTCATCATAAACCTTAAATAGGTCTAAGTTAGCATCAGTCACTATCTTTCTTACAAGTGAGAATCCATTTGAATGTACGCCTGAAGATTCAATTCCTAATAAAACATCTCCAGCTGAAACCTTTGTACCATCAATTAGTTTTGATTTTTCAACAACACCAGTTGTGAATCCAGCAATATCATACTCACCATCTGAGTACATACCAGGCATTTCTGCTGTTTCTCCACCAATTAAAGCACAGCCAGCTTGGATACATCCATCAGCTACACCTTTAACGATTTTTTCAAGCTTAACTGGATCAGCATGGCCAACCGCAACATAATCTAAAAAGAATAGTGGTTCAGCTCCTTGAGCTAAAACATCATTAACACACATAGCTACTGCATCAATACCGATAGTATCGTGCTTATCCATTTGAAATGCAAGCTTAAGCTTAGTACCAACGCCGTCAGTACCAGAAACTAGCATTGGCTCCTTATAATTTAAAATAGATAGATCAAACATTCCTCCGAATGAACCGATATTAGAAACACAACCCTTACGGTTAGTACTTAAAACGTGCTTCTTATATCTTCTTACTGCCTCATAACCGGCCTCTAGATCAACTCCAGAGCTTCCATACGCTTTTGAACCCATATATTTTTCCTCCTAAAATTTTTTATCTTTATTAGCTTCTTCAATTGATGTATATAGTTGAGTTGGATAATGTCCTGTGAAGCATGCACAGCACATTTCCGATCTTTTTGCAGCTTTATATAAAGCCTCAGTTGATAAGAACTCTAAGCTATCCGCACCTATAATTTGTCGTACCTCATCTTTAGTATGACGAGCACAAATTAGCTCTTCATAGGTTGAAGTATCTACTCCATAAAAACATGGATTTTTCATTTGTGGTGATGCAATTCTAACGTGTACCTCAGTTGCACCTGCATCCTTAATCATTTTTATAATTCTTTTACTTGTTGTACCTCTTACGATAGAATCATCAATAAGTACAACTCTTTTACCTTTTACAATTGATGTAACAGGAGATAATTTCATTCTTACTCCTTGTTCACGCAATTCTTGAGATGGTTGAATAAATGTACGTCCGATATACTTATTCTTTACAAGTCCCATTTCATAAGGAATACCTGAGGCCTCACTATAACCACTAGCAGCTGAAAGTGATGAATCAGGAACACCGACAACTACATCAGCCTCAACTGGTGATTCCTCATACATAAGCTTTCCTGTTTCCTTACGGAATGTGTGGACATTAACACCCTCAATATCACTATCAGGGCGAGAGAAATAAATATACTCCATTGCACACATATTTCTGTGCTTAAACTTTGAATAGTCATAGCTGTGAAGTCCATCCGCATCAATTACAACGATTTCACCTGGTTCAACATCCCTAACAAACTTAGCCCCAAGTACCTCAAAAGCACATGTTTCTGATGCGACTACATATCCACCATTTAATGTACCGATTGAAAGAGGTCTTAAGCCATATTTATCTCTACAACAATAAATTCTATTTTCTGTCATTATTAAAAATGCAAAGCCACCCTCAAGCTTATTTAACGCTTCAATAATAACTTTTATTCTTTTTTCTCCTAAACGCTCCTTTTTAATAAGGTGAGCAAGTATTTCACTATCAGATGTTGATTGAAAAATACTTCCCTGATCCTCTAAGAAACGCTTTAATTCATTTGAATTTACAATATTACCATTATGCGCAAGCGCAAAATCACCATTGTGATGGTGGAATAAAAATGGTTGAACATTTTCAATACCTCCACCACCAGAGGTTGCATATCTAACATGACCAATTGCCATATTACCAGGCAAGGTTGCTAAATTTCTTTCATTAAACACTTCAGTAACAAGTCCTAATCCCTTAATGCGGTGAAATTCACAATTCTCATCTACGGTAACAATTCCGGCCCCTTCTTGGCCACGATGCTGAAGAGCATGAAGTGCATAATATGTTAATTGCTTGGCATCAGAAACGCCAAACACACCAAACACTCCACATTCCTCATGAAGCCCTAAGTCAAAATCTTCCATAGCTTACTCCTTAGTCCTTTAATGTATTTAATCTTCTTAAAATTTCCTCGTATGCTTCTATAACTTTTCCTAAATCTCTTCTGAAACGATCCTTATCTAGTTTATCGTTTGTTGCTTTATCCCATAAACGACAAGTATCTGGAGAAATTTCATCTGCAAGAACAATCTCACCATCTGCAGTCTTACCAAATTCAATCTTGAAATCAACTAAAGTGATGTTGATTTGATCAAACATCTTTACAAGCTCAGCATTAATCTTATTTGTTAAATCATATACTGTATGAAGTTCTTCATAAGTACAAGCTCCAAGTGCTACAGCATGGTCATCATTAATAAGTGGATCTCCAAGTGAATCATTCTTGTAGCAAATCTCTTTAATAACATTAGATGGCTTTGTACCCTCTTCAATATTTAAACGCTTTGCCATTGAACCAGCAATTACATTTCTAACGATTACTTCAAGAGGAAGAATATCAACCTTCTTGCATAATTGATCACGATCATTAAGCTTTTCAATGAAGTGTGTAGGAATTCCTGCCTTAATTAAACGCTTATAAATAATGTTTGTAATTTCATTATTTAAAATTCCCTTTGATGCAATTTGAGCCTTCTTAATACCGTTGAATGCAGTTGCATCATCCTTGTAATGCATAATAATTAAATTTTCATCTTCAGTCTTGTAAATTTGTTTTGCTTTTCCTTCATATAGCATTTCTAATTTTTCCATAATATATTTCTCCTTTAATTTTTAATTATTTTGTAAAATATTTAACTGCATTTGTGAAAATATCTTGTTTCTTATTTCCATAAATATTCTTATATAAATTATCTGTATATCTTTCAGTATGACCCATCTTTCCTAATATTTGACCATTCTTCGAAATAATACCTTCAATTGCATAGCTAGAGCCATTTGGATTCATTGGTGAAGTCATTGTTGGATTATCATTATAATCAACATATTGGAATGCAACTTGTCCTTGCTCAAATAAACGTTTAGCATCCTCCTCAGTTACCACGAACTTTCCTTCTCCATGTGATACTGGAATTGTGTATACCTGACCAAGTTTGAATGAACTTAACCAAGGTGATCTATTAGAAGAAACTCTAGTTCTTACCATTTGTGATACGTGACGATTAATATCATTTCTAAATAATGTAGGTGAATCACTTGTAAGCTTACCTAGCTTTGCATCAGGAAGTAATCCAGATTTAACAAGAGCTTGGAATCCATTACAAATACCTAAAATTAATCCCTTACGCTTGATTAAGCGATTAATTGCAGCGCTAACCTTAGCTGACATTAAGACGTTAGCGATAAATTTAGCAGAACCATCTGGTTCATCTCCTGCACTAAATCCACCTGATAATACTAAAATATCAGCATTATCAATATATTTTTCCATCTCATCAATTGAGTTATTTACATCTTCTTCAGTTAAGTTTCTAAAAACTGAAGTTGTAGTTTTAGCACCAGCACGCTTAAATGCCTTTATAGTGTCAAAGTCACAGTTTGTACCAGGGAATGCTGGAACATATGCAACTGGTGTATGAGCTTCATATGGATATTTAATTACGTGACGACGTAATGATTCATGAGCAGGAACATCTGCTTTAAGTCCCGAAGAAATCTTATAAACCTCTTCAAACTTAGCTGTATTTGCCTTATACATCTTTTCAATATCTAGCTTAATATCATTAATCTTTGTAATCTCTGCTGTGCGTCCTAAGCACTCTGCAAAATCAAGTGGCTTTTTAGATTCAACTAAAATTGCACCATAAGATAAATCAAATAATGATTCCTCATCAACTAATACCTCAAAACCAACCTTATTACCAAAGCTCATCTTTGCAAGAGCTTCTGCAAGACCTCCAAAGCCAAGAGCATAACCACTTATAATATTTTTAGCCTTAATCTCATGCTCTACCTTCTTGTAAAGCTCATTGGCATTTGCTAAATCTGGCTCATATGTATTTGTATATCCTGGATTTACTAAATATATATAGTTACCAGGTTCCTTGAAATCTGTTGAAATTACATTTGAAGCCTTAACAGGTGTAATACCAAACGCTACTAATGTAGGTGGTACATTTAAATCAATATATGTACCAGACATTGAGTCTTTACCTCCAATTGATGGAAGCTTAAGCTCTACTTGAGCTTTAATTGCACCAAGTAATGCTGCAAATGGTAAACCATAAGAATTTGCATCTGTCATCTTTTTAAAATATTCTTGATAAGAAAAACGCATTGTTTGGTAAGTACCACCAGCTGCTACAACCTTTGCAACACTTTCAAGTACTGCATATAATGAACCATGATATGGACTCCAGCTCGCAATATCTGGATTATATCCAAATGACATCATTGAAGCGGTATTAGTGCTATTTTCTGTTGGAAGCTTTTGACATGATACTTGAGTTTCTGATGCTTGATACTTACCACCATATGGCATTAATACTGTTGATGTACCAATGGTAGAGTCAAACATTTCAACTAAACCCTTTTGAGATAAAACATTCTTTTCGCTTAAATTGTTATAGAATTTTTCTTCAAGTGTACTTCCTGTAATATTACGCTTAAATGGATTCTTTTCTTCTACCTTGTTAACTACTACATTTGCTCTATGAATTGCACCTGCACTATCAATAAAGCTACGATCTAGTGAAGCTACTAGCTTGTCCTTATAGTACATATTCATCTTAGCTGAATTTGTAACATCTGCCACATATGTAGCTTCAAGATTTTCTTCCTTACAATATTTTAAGAATTCTTCAATATCCTTCTTTTCAATACATACTGCCATTCTTTCTTGTGATTCAGAAATAGCAAGTTCTGTTACATTTAATCCATTATATTTAACTGGAACACGGTCAAGATAAATATCTAGGCTTTCTGCAAGCTCACCAATGGCTACTGATACACCACCAGCTCCAAAATCGTTTGATTTTTTAATTAATTTAGTTACCTCAGGACGAGCAAATAATCTTTCAATTTTTCTTTCCTCAGGTGCATTACCCTTTTGAACCTCTGATGAACATGTTTCAATAGATTTAACATTGTGCTCCTTAGATGAACCAGTCGCACCACCAATACCATCACGTCCAGTTCTACCACCAAACATAATGATTACATCGCCCTCTTTTGGTTCTTCTCTTCTTACATTTTCATATTTAACAGCACCAACTACAGCACCAACTTCCATTCTCTTTGCTTCATAGCCCTTATGGAAGATTTCCTTAACATGAGTTGTAGCAAGACCAATTTGATTACCGTAGCTTGAATATCCAGCTGCAGCTTTTGTGGAAATAACTCTTTGAGGAAGCTTACCCTTAATAGTATCCTTAACCTCTTTAAATATATCTCCAGCACCTGTAACACGCATAGCTTGGTAAACATAGCTTCTTCCTGAAAGTGGGTCTCTAATGGCTCCACCTAAGCAGGTAGATGCTCCACCAAATGGTTCAATTTCTGTTGGATGGTTATGAGTTTCATTTTTAAATTGTAATAACCATTTTTCTTTAACTCCACCATTGTCAACATCAACAAATATTGAGCAGGCATTATTTTCTGAAGAATTTTCTTGATCCTTTAAATATCCCTTTTTACTTAAATATCTAGCACCGATACAAGCCATATCCATTAAAGTAGTTGGCTTACTATCACGCTTAAGCTCATGCTTCATGTCTAAATATAATTCATAAGCCTTCTTAAGCTCTTCTGTTAAGAAGGAATCCTCAAATTCAATATTCTCTAAATGAGTATTAAATGTTGTATGACGACAGTGATCTGACCAATATGTATCTAGAATTCTAATTTCTGTTTCATTAGGATCTCTTTTACAAGAATTAAAATATTCAACAACACATAATAAATCATCATAGCTCATCGCAAGTCCCATTTCACTAATTAGGTTTTTAAGACCTGATTCATCTAGTTTTCTAAATCCTTTCAATGTCTTAACAGGAAGTGGTGTTGTATTATCGTTATATTCTAATACTGATAAGTCCTTTTCTCTTGATTCAACTGGATTAATAAGATAGTTCTTTGCACGAAGAACATCTTCATCTGTAGCCCCATCAAGAATAATAATCTTAGAAGATTTAACCTTAATCTTAGCCTCTGGGCTGATTAGGTGAATACAGCTAATTGCCGCATCTGCTCTTTGATCAAATTGCCCTGGAAGGAATTCAATCGCAATATACTTTAAATTATCTAAAGAAAGTGTATCAAATACAGTATCTGTACTAATTTCTCCAAATACACGATATTTAGCCTTTTCAACTAATGACTTTTTAAATCCAAATAAATCATAAACATTAATGATTCTAAGTCCCTTTAGATTAAGACCAAGATTATTATTTAAGTCATTCATAAGACTTAAAGATTCTACTTGAAATCCTTTCTTCTTTTCAACATAAACTCGATAATTCATATTATTCTAATCCTTTCTCAATTTGTAAAAACTCATCAAGCGTCATATCTAAAAATGTTATATGACCCATTTTCCTTTGTGGCTTTGCGTCCTTTTTATAATACATATGCAAATAGCTGTTTGGACATTTTAAATAGTAATCAACATTTTTTAAATCAACTCCTAAAATATTTTTCATAATTGCCTTATGCATTATTTTAGGTTCTTCATAATCCAAATCTAGTAAATATCTTGCGAATAAATCATATTGACTATAATTTAGGGCCTCAATTGAATAGTGACCACTATTGTGAGGACGTGGAGCCATTTCATTAAAGTAAAATGCATTATCCTTAATAAAATACTCAATACATAAGATTCCTTTGTAGCCGGCATTTTTCATAAATTCAATTGATTTTTCTTTCATCGCTTCAGCCATTTCATTTGGTATATTAAATGGCACCTCACAAATATCTAGAATTCCATTTTTGTGAATGTTGTGGCCAACAGGAAGTGCAACTATCTTATCTCCCTCACCAATCATAATAACTGAGGCTTCATAATCAAACTTTAAATATTCCTCAACAATACCATCAACACCAAGATAAGGCTTTACCTTCTCCTTATCTTCTATCGTTTTAATTACAACCTGGCCATGACCATCATAGCCTTCTCTTCTTGTTTTATATACACAAGGAAGCCCTAAAGAAGCTATTGCATTATCTAGGTCTTCTTCGGTATTACATTTAAAATACTTAACAGTTTTTAAACCATGCTTATTCGCATTATCTTTTTCTACAAGTCGATCCTGACTATCAACTAGGCTTTTAATTCCTTGCTTAATATTATATTTTTCATTAAGTAGCTTTAAATCACTACCTTTAATATTTTCAAATTCGTATGTGACAACATCACATGAAGCACATAAGCGCTCTAAGGCATCTAAATCATCATAGGGTGCACAAATGAATGAATCACATACATGAGTGATTGAGCATTCACTATTAGGATCTAAAGAAATAACCTTAGCCCCTAACTTCTTTAGTGATTCAGCTAGCATCATTCCTAGCTGTCCACCTCCGATGATTCCAACAGTTTTAGAGTTCAATTTCAAGCACATCCTTTGTTTGTTTTTCCCTATACGCAATCAAATTCTTTTTAACCTTTTCATCATGCATTGCTAAGATTGATGCTGCATATAATCCAGCATTTTTAGCCCCATTAATAGCCATTGTACCAACAGGTACTCCACCAGGCATTTGTACAATAGATAAAAGTGAATCAATACCTGATAAAGCTCTTGATTTTACTGGAACACCAATGACCGGTAGATGTGTAAGTGACGCTACCATTCCTGGTAAATGAGCAGCACCTCCTGCTCCAGCAATAATCAAATCGATGTTTCTTTGTGCAGCTTCTTGGGCATATGATACAAGTAAATTAGGTGTTCTATGTGCAGATACAACCTTCACCTCATATTCAATTTCTAGTAAATCAAGTATGTCGCACGCATCCTTCATTACCTCATAATCACTTTTTGAGCCCATTATAACTCCAACCATGTTAATTCCTCCGTTTTTAAATTAAAAAAATGCGACAACAAAAAAGTTATCGCAATTGCATAGTATTCCCATATATATGAGTTTGTTTATTATTGAATTTTCTTAATTTACACTTACTCATAAAACACCTCATACTTTATGTGTAAGCAAAAAGAGGGCGTCTTACGCCTTATCTTTTCTCGTAGTCCCAATATTTACGGTTATGGGGTAGAAACTTGCTTACCACATTAAAGCTTATATACAAGAATAAATATATTTTCATTTAAATTTTAAATACATTGATATATTAGCATAAAAATACATCAAATGCTAGTATAGTACGCTAGAAAACGATTTCAAATTGCGTTTTTTTAAGGTTTTTATGCTATTTTTTGAAATAATTGTTCTATCTCATTCTCTGTAAATACCATTATTCCATGCTCTTTTAATAAAGATGTTGCTATCCCATCACCAACAGTAAGGTTACCTGAAAATGCACCATCATAAATTAAACCATTTCCACAGCTTGGGCTTTTAGATTTCAATAAAGCTAATTTAGCACCAGATTTGATTGCTCTTTCTAATGCTATAGAAGCTCCTTTTCTAAATTGAGCAGTTACATCCTCACCTATATTACTGAAAACCTTATCTCCTATAATTTCCGAAGGATTCCTTGGTGTATTTAATCCTCCTTCGGTTTCAGGGCAAATAGGAATTAACTCAAAGTATTCTTCTAGCTCCTTTATATTAGATAGAAGATTATTCCCACCATTATACTTTACATTACGTCCTAAAAAACAGGCACTAATAATTAAAGGGGTCTTCATTAGAAGACCTCCTTGATTACTATAGTTTGAAGACGATCAGGTCCAACTGAGAACATAGCTACATCTACACCTGTAACCTCTTCAATCTTTCTAATATAATTTTTAGCATTTAAAGGTAATTCTTCAAATGAAGTAACATGAGTAATATCTTCAGTCCAACCAGGTAATGTTTCATATACTGGTTCACATCTTTCAAATGTTGATAAAGTACCTGGCATATAATCAATAATCTTACCATCTAGCTTATAGCTTGTACAAACCTTAAGCTCATCAATTCCAGTTAAAACATCAAATAGCATTAAAGACCAATTTGTTATACCTGATACCTTAACTGCATGCTTAAGCACAACACAATCTAGATATCCAACACGACGTGGACGCTTTGTAACTGTACCATATTCATGACCTCTTTCACGAATTAAGTGGGCAAGATCTCCCTCAATTTCAGTTGGGAAAGGACCACCACCTACACGTGTATTATAAGCCTTGCATATACCTAAAACATTGTCAATATATTTAGGTGCTATACCAGTATTAATTGGTACAGATGCTGCACATGGTGATGAGGATGTAACATATGGATATGTACCATGCTCAAGGCATAGCATTACTCCTTGTGCTCCTTCAAATAAGATATTCTTATCGTCTTTAATTGCTTGATTTAAAAACTCTGATGTATCACAAATATAAGGTTGAAGCTTTTTAGCATAGCCCATGTATTCGTTATAAACATCCTCTAAATTAAGTGGTTCAAGTCCATACATCTTAAGTTCTAAATTCTTTATTTCTAATGCTTCACTTAAACGTGTCTTGAAAAAATCTGGATCAAGTAAATCACCAACTCTTAAACCAATACGTGAAGCCTTATCTGTATAGCATGGACCAATACCCTTTTTAGTAGTTCCAATCTTATGATCACCCTTAAGATTTTCCATAGCACCATCAAGTAATAAATGATATGGCATAATTAATGATGCACGATCAGAAATAATTAATTTATAATCTGTAATGCCTTTTTCCTCAAGACCTGCTAGTTCTTCAAGCATAGCTTTTGGATTTAATACAACACCGTTTGCAATAACATTTGTAATATGTGGATTAAATATTCCTGATGGAATTGATTGAAGAGCGAATTTCTTACCATCAAATGCAATTGTATGACCTGCGTTATTACCACCTTGGTATCTAACAACTACATCAGCCTTGCATGCAAGATAATCCGTAATTTTACCTTTTCCTTCATCTCCCCATTGGGAACCTACTACAACTAATCTTGACATATATATACCTCTTAATTTCTTTTATCTAAAATATCACGTGCTACCCAAACACCATTTGCACCGGCTTGGGCTAGACCTCTTGTAATTCCGGCCCCGTCTCCACCAACATAAAGGCCATTAATTCTTGTCATAAATTTATCATTAACAACCGGTCTTGCTGAATAGAACTTAGCCTCAACACCATAAAGTAGGGTATGCTCAGTCGCAATACCTGGCGTAACCTTATCAAGAGCCTCTATCATTTCAATAATTGACTTCATTGTATTATACGGAAGCACTAAGCCTAAATCTCCTGGCACAGCTTCCTTTAAAGATGGCTCAACAAAGCCTTCCTTTAGACGTTTTTCAGTAGTTCTTCTACCCTTTTTAATATCTCCATAGCGTTGAACAATAATTGAACCACAAGACAATTGATTTGCAAGTCTTGATACCTCATGAGCATATTCATTTGGTTCATTAAATGGTTCTTCAAACTTATGAGATACAAGAAGAGCAAAATTTGTATTTCTCGTACCAAGCTTTGGATCAGCAAATGCATGTCCATTCGCAAGCATTGTACCACTATGGTTTTCAACTACTACGTGGCCTGATGGATTTGAGCAGAATGTTCTAACAATAGTACCAACACTTGTACTATATAAGAATTTACCCTCGTATAGATTTCGATTTATTTCATCCATAATAATATCTAATGTTTCAACACGAACACCAACATCTACTTGATTATGAGTCATTGATATATCATGCTTCTTACAGATATCCTCAAGCCAAATTGAACCATCACGTCCTACTGCAAGCAGCACTTGATTTGTATCAATTTTCTCGCCTTTAATTACAACACCAACAACCTGACCATTTTCAACTAAAACATCCTCAGCCTCAGTTTCAAAGCGCATATCAATAACCTTAGCTAAATCATCAAACATTCTTTTTAAAATATTTAAGTTGTTTTCCGTACCAAGGTGACGAACACGACTACGTAAAAGCTTAAGCCCAGCTCCCATAGCCTTTCTTTCAATTTCCTTTACAGCTGCAGTTGTTGGGTCAGTCACAACCTCTGTTGCACCATATTTCAAATTTATAGAATCAACATATGAAATTAAGCTTTCTACCTGCTCACCAGATAAATAATCAGTCATCCATCCACCAAATTCTGATGTAATATTAAACTTTCCATCTGAATATGCTCCTGCTCCACCAAAGCCATTTGTTATCGAGCATGCAGGATAACATCCTGATACTCCATTCTTGTTTTGTGGACATTTAGGGATTTTGTGTTGCATTACTGGACATACACGATGATATATATCATGTCCCTTGTCTACCAAAAGAATCTTTAAATCAGGATTCTTTTGATTTAATTCATATGCGCAGAATATTCCACATGGTCCTGCACCAATTATTACAACATCATATTTCATATCTTATCACTGCCTTTTATTTTTACACTTCATTATAGCAAATTTCATAATGTTTTTAAATTGTTTTTAACGAAAAAGAATAAAATTTAACAATAAGCTGTTTGCTAAAATAAGTTTTTCTGTAAAACACAATTAAAATATCTATCATCCACACACTAATATCTAAATATACATAAAAAAAATAAAGAACAAAATATAATATCTCGTTCTTTAATTTTATAGCTAAGCTATCTTTGAAACATAATTAAGTAAATATTTTTCTATAACACTAAGGGCGTCATATTCAGTCTTCATTAATGGGTTATCACTTAAAATAATTATCACTGCAAACAAATCACCTAAATGGTATATTTTCTTTCCATAAACATATCTTTTAATATTTGTTCCAGGCACGATTTCAACCTTATTTTCCTTAGATAACTCAAGCGTTCCGTTTTTTAAAAACAAATCTAAGAATGCTAAGCTAAGCTCTTCCATAGGTTTTATTTCCTTAGTAGTTGATGCAATAACCTCTGATGATGAGGCGACTAAAAAATCAATTTTATCCTTTTTTAAAGCATCAAGTAAATGCGTTAAATGCTCATTAAATTCCCCAACAACAGTGTATTTAGATAAGATTATCTCTTTATTTGAGGTGTATATATCAAGCATATCACCTGGACCAACTCGAAGTCTTTTTCTAATTTCCTTTGGTATAACAATTCTCCCAAGTTCATCAATTCTTCTTATTACGCCAGTTTCTTTCATATTTTTCACCACATTTATTTTTACCAAAAAAATAATATTTATTAGTAATTAGATTAATTTATCTAAAAATGTCGAAAGAATCACAATATGATTAGAATTCTTCATTTTATTTATAATTATTTCAATTTGCTTATTATAATAATGAAGATTAATATTTTTGCTTACACTATTTGCAAGTGCAAACATTTTATTTCCATCCATTTGATTACTCATATGCTCTGACATAAATAAGATCATCTGCATTTTATTATCTACAATCTTCGTTATCTCCAGCTTATCAGTTAGCTTATTCAATAGCATTTCATACATATATGTATTAATTTGCTCATCATAATCTCCAAATCTATCTCTAAGCTCCGCAGATAATTCTTTAATATCACTTATACGATTAAGCTTACTAATTCGTTTATGAATTTCAATTTTCACATCATCGTTATCAATATATTTAGAAGGAATCAATCTATCAGCATAAGCCTTATTTAAGGACGCATCCTTTTCTCTAGGAGGATCTGGTGGTAACGGATTTGTTATTCGCTTAAGCTCTTCATCTAGAATATGAAGATATGTTTCAAGTCCAACCGATTCAATAAAGCCTGATTGCTCATCGCCTAAAATATCGCCAGCTCCTCTTATTGCAAGATCACTCATTGCAATTTTAAAGCCAGAGCCTAGCTCGTTAAACTCTTTTATAGTATCTAACCTCTTTAACGCAGTTTCAGTTAAAACATAATGAGGCTCATACATTAGATATGCATAGGCTATTTTATCACTTCTACCTACACGTCCACGTAGCTGGTAAAGCTGAGATAATCCTAAACGATTTGCGTCGTGAATAATAAGGGTATTTGCGTCCGGAATATCAATTCCTGTTTCAATAATTGTTGTACAAACAAGTACATCATATTTTCGATCAATGAAATTAGCAATTATATCCTCTAACTCATTTTTATCCATTTTACCATGTCCAACACATATTCTAGCCTCAGGGACAAGTGCTTGAATATGGGAAGCTACCTCGTAAATTGTTTCGGTAAAATTATACATGTAAAACACTTGACCATGACGAGAAAGCTCTCTTGTAATTGCGTCTCTGATGATTGAATCATTTCTTTCAAGAACATATGTCTGAATTGGATAACGATTCTTTGGCGGAGTTTCTAGCATTGATAATGTTTTGATTCCCATCATTGACATTTGAAGAGTTCTTGGAATAGGGGTTGCAGATAGAGTTATAGCATCTACATTAACCTTAAGAGATTTAATCTTTTCTTTTTGAGCAACTCCAAATCGCTGCTCCTCATCAATAATCAATAAACCTAAATTATTAAATTTAATATCTGCACCAAGAAGCTTGTGGGTACCAATAACTACATCAACCTCGCCAGATTTCAAACCTTCCCTAGTCGCATTTAAAGCCTTAGTTTTTTGCATACGATTAAACAAATCAACTCTTATGCCAAACCTTTCCATTCTATTTTTAAATGTATAGTAATGCTGACGAGTAAGAATTGTAGTAGGTGCAAGTAATGCAACCTGCTTGCCGTTTTCAACCGCTTTAAATGCCGCTCTTAGCGCTATTTCTGTTTTACCATAGCCAACATCTCCACAAACAAGACGGTCCATAACCTTTTCCGTCTCCATTTCAGCCTTAATTTCTTTAATTGCCTTTGCTTGATCTGGTGTTAGCTCATAGCCGAAATCGGCTTCAAATAACACTTGATCAGCTGTATCAGGTCCACACGCAAAGCCGACTGCAGCACTTCTTGAGGCGTACAATTTAATCAGCTCCTGGCTAATGTTATGAAGCTTTCTTCTAACCTTTTCCTTTGCTTGGCTCCATTTCTTTGTACCAAGCGTCGATAGAGTGACTCTTCTTGCTTCCCCTGCACTATATTTTTCAAGCGATCCAATTTGCTCAAGCGGGACATATAAAGAGTCTCCTTTATCATATTCAACTTGAATATAATCTCTCCAAACACCAGATGCCTCTAATGTCTTAAGGCCTCGATATATACCAATACCATAATCAAAATGAACAACATAGTCTCCTATCTCTAGCTCATCATAGCGACTAATCTTGGTTGTATTCTTATAGATTGACTTGTATCTAGGTTTAAGTATCTGTGAAGCTTTAATATCAAATAATGTAGTTTCATCTAAAACAATTAAATTTAATGCCTCTGATTTAAATGAATTAATATGCTCCTTCATAATAATATTAAAACTATTCTCTTCTATTTTTTGAGTGAGATCACAATTATTATAATTCATTCTTTCATCAAGTAAGGTTTCAATCAATCTATCCTTCCTAATTTGATTTTTTATACTCAATACTAAGGTATATTTACCATAAATATCATTAAGATACTTAATAATAGCCTCAGGATGTGCATGAAAATCTGCTGGAATTGTTGTAAAATAATCGATTCCATTTTCAAATACATTTACGACACCCTCAGATAGTACATTTGCTCTATCAACTAAATCACAAAAAGCTAGAAATTGATTGATGTGCAAAGAGAATATTTCATTTTTTTCGTTTGAGTAATTATTTAAATCTATAATCATTTGATTATAATTATCCTCACACTTCTTATAATCCATTAAATATAGCTTAGAATCTTCTTTATAATCAAAAATCGTAGATTTATGGCCAAAAAAACTTATATAACGATGTAATGACGAATGATCCTTATGGAAATTCAAAGCTTCAATATCCTTGTTAATTCGATTCATTTCTAACTCAGATACATTAATTTTTTTTGCATAATCAGCTATTTCTTTTGTAGCACTCTTTAGAATCTCATTATCATAAACCATCTCTACAACAGGAATAATTGTAAATTCATCAATTTTCTCTAACGAACGTTGTGTATCCACATCAAAATACTTCATTTCATCAATTGTATCATCAAACAAATCTAATCTAATAGGATTATTATAATTTAAAGGAAATATATCAATGATTGATCCACGATGTGAAAATTGTCCTGTTTTAGTAACCGTATAAGAAAATTGATAGCCTAATTTTAATAAATTATTATATAGCTTTTCTTCATCAATAATAGAATCCTTATTGATATTAATTATACAGGATGTCCAATACTCCTTGCTAGCTTCAAATCTAATTGCTCCCGCTAAATTTGTTACAACGATATATTCATTATCCTCAAGTAATGATACAAGGGTATTTATTCTTTCGTACTTAAAATCACCCATTGATTCAATCATTTGCGCAGCTACAATTTCATCTGATGGGAAAAATAACACATTTTCATCCTCTAAATCATTGATCAAAGCTTCGTAAACACGCTCTGCTTCATATAATGTAGGTAATATAGCAAAAATAGTTTTATGATTTTGAATAAAATCTGCTTTAATCATCTCTATCATAAAATTAATATTTTGATTTTTTAAAAATATTTTTTCGTTTGAAGCTATTACATTATTAAGTTTTTGATATAAATAATTACTAAACATATTATCTCTCCTCAAGCAAACAAAGTAGGAATCATCTTCCTACTACCTTAATCACTTTATAAAATTTAAAGCTCAAGCCATCCAATTCTTATCATTTGATTAGTACATACATGAGCTATTAGGGCAATACATACACCTAAAATAGCCCCAGCAAGGACATCACTTGGAAAATGAACATACAAATATACCCTGGAAAAAGCTAATATAACGGCTACTAAAAATAAAGCAAGTGCAAGCCACATATTAAAATATATCATTATTGTAGCTACTAAAAATGCACATAGTGTATGCCCTGATGGGAAGGAATAATCCTTCGGTGGATTAATTAGTAAATTTATTTCCTCGTTACGCTTAAACGGACGCTCTCGTTTGGTAAATCTTTTAATAAATGCATTACAAATTAATAATTCTAATGTTAACGCAAGGAAAATTTCAAAGCCATATTGTCTTGTAGCTTTAAAAAAGAATAATACTACTCCTAAAATCATCCAAATTATCGAATAATTAAAGAGAGTAGAAAAATGCTTCATAAACTTATCTAAGAAGCTACATTTAAAATGTAGTCTTATAAACTCAAGTATTTTATAATCCATTTCTCTACTCCTTCTTACTTCTTTACAATGCTATTTTTGTGGCTAGACGTTTATCATCTTCATACATAATATAATCCTTTAAAACATCTGCTACATGATTAAATGCTTTATCCATGGCTTCCTTGTCAGAATCTTTTGGTCTTCCTAAAACCCAATCCACAACTGGAATTAGCTTATCCTTATCAATTCCAATTTTAATTCTTTTAAATTCTTCATTTTGTAAATTGGCAATAATGCTCTTAAGCCCGTTATGACCACCTGCACTACCCTTAAAGCGTAAACGAACCTTGCCAGCAACCATATCTAAATCATCAGATATCACAATTAAATCATCAATTGCTATTTTGTAATACTTCATTACAAGAATAACGCTATCTCCTGATAAATTCATATATGTAGATGGCTTTAATAAAATAGCCTTATGACCATTAACATTTACAGCTGCAATGCTTCCCTTAAAGCTTTTTTCTTCTTTAAATGACACATTAAGCATATCAGCTAGTATATCAATTGTATCAAAGCCTACATTATGTCTAGTATGCTCATATTCGCGGCCAATATTACCAAGTCCTACTATTAATTTCATTATAGTAAATCTCTTTTTGACTTATCATAGCTATATGTAAATAAGCCAGATAAGGATTCATCTTTAAATATACGCAAAATACCATGGCCTAAAATACTACCAACTGATAATACCTTAATTTTTGGTGATTCCTTTTCCTTAGGTTGAGCAATTGTATTAGTAATTACAACCTCTTGTAATGCAGAATTATTAATACGTTCTACTGCAGGGCCTGATAAAACACCATGAGTAGCACAAGCATAAACATTACTAGCACCAGCTGTAATTAACGCGTTTGATGCGGCTACAAGGGTACCAGCAGTATCAATCATATCATCAACAATAATGCAGGTCTTACCTTCAACATTACCAATAATGTTCATAACCTCAGCCTTATTAGGTTCAGGACGACGCTTATCAATAATTGCAATTGGAGCTTCTAATACCTGAGCAAATGCTCTAGCACGAGTAACTCCACCGTGATCTGGTGACACGACACAAACATTTGGTAGTTTTTTATCTAAAAAATAGTTTGCAAGAACTGGAAGTCCCATCATATTATCAATAGGGATGTTAAAAAATCCTTGAATTTGAGCAGCGTGTAAATCTAATGTAATAACACGATCAGCTCCAGCTGCTTGAATTAAATCAGCAACTAGCTTTGCACTAATTGGTTGACGACTTCTAGCCTTTCGATCCTGACGAGCATATCCATAATAAGGGATTACTAAGGAAATAGATTTACATGATGCTCTTTTAAGGGCGTCACACATAATTAATAATTCCATTAAGTGATCGTTAGCTGGGGCAGATGTTGGTTGTACAACAAAAACATCACAACCACGAACAGTTTCGTTAATGCTTACATTAATCTCTCCATCAGCAAAATGTAGTACATCACAATCTGAAAGAGGTACTCCACAAGCCTTCGCAATTTCATTTGCTAACTCCGGATTAGCACTCAAAGTAAACAATTTGATTTTCTTTCCATCTAAAATAGCCATATTATAACTCCTATATTTAATTATTTTTAAAACTCAATTACTATTATACATTGCTAAGACTTATTTTTCAAATAATTATCTATTTAAAAAATTAATAAAGCGTTTTACATGATATTTGTTAGATATATATCGTAATATTTAAACAAATATGGTAGTTCTTTTAGCTTCTTTTCATCTCCAAACACAAATAATGATGTCCCACTTCCGGACATTCCGACCACAAGACCCAAAGCTTCAACTTTCTTCTTTAGCTCTTCTAAATCTGGTTGAAGAATAAATGCAGGCTTTTCTAATTCATTAAATAGATTACTTTTGAGCAATTCTAAATTACCAGTTTTTAGGAATTCCTTTATTCCCTCAAATTGCTCTTTATGAATATTTACTGTATCAAACACACCAGTTTCATAAACAAGCCTGGTCGACAAGCCATAGGGTGGATTAATTATCGCAACTGGCCTGCGCTCATAATTAATGTCTATTAAGCTTACAATCTCGCCACGACCACTACAAAATGCAAGCTTAGAATATACACAATAAGGCATATCAGAGCCTAAGCATTTTGCAAGATTAGCTAGTTCCTCCATTGATGCGCCCACAAAAAATAAATAATTAAGTCCTCTAAGTACCGCTGCCGCATCTGATGATCCTCCACCAAGACCAGCCTCAGATGGAATTTTTTTGTTTAAAAATATTCTAACACCCTTTGTAATATTGTAGTGGCTTAAAAATAGCTTTGCTGCCTTATAAACAAAATTATCCTCTACCTTAATTGAGGTATTATCAATTAACTGAATTCCTTCATCAATTTGCTCAAGCGTTAGCTCATCATATAAATTAATCGGAACCATTATAGTATTCATATCATGATATCCATCTTCTCTTAATGCGCCGACCTCTAGTCCAATATTAATTTTAGCATATGCTTTTTCTTTAACCATATTTCTATATTAAATCAACATTTAATTGATTTTCCTTTCTTTAAAATTATCACCGTAGTATTCTCATCTTTCCATAAGAATCAATGCCAGATATTCCATCATGACCTGCCATAGAATAATTCCAAATTGCTTCATACGATATTATTTTATTAAAGGGAGTTGTGGAAGCCTTAACAGCTACAACCAATGGATCTAAAGCATCAATATTTACTCTTTTTGGTGATGATGCAGCATTTGCACCAGCTGCGATTAATGCTTCAAAATTTGATTGGCATGCTCCAGCAAAAATAAATAAATCATCCTTGCTATATTTTTTCCTTAGTTCCTTAACACTATTATAAAATCCCTTTGTCGAGGTATAATTACTCATATTCGCTAGTCCTTGATTGTTATAGGAATCATGACCAGTTAATACAACAATATCAACATTATATTCTTCAACAAGCTTTACTATATGGTCTTCAATCTCATGTGGCTCAAGTAAAACACAAATTGAATATAAATTTAGACGCTCATATACCTCATTACATTTCCTTAAATATTCATAATCACTATCAATGTGAAGAATTTTACCAGTTAAATGATTATGGACCATATTAACCTCATTAAAAAGGTTGGGATGTCTTTTATTAAATTGATTTTGATAATATTTTAGTTCTTTTCTATCAACATATATCAAATCACTAATTGGAGCTGTAGCTACAAGCCTAACATAGACTCCCCTAATAATCGCAATATCCTTGACTATTTTTTTTACTTCAAATAAAACATCCCCATGATATTTCCTTCTAATTACATAATTCATTTAACCACCACTCTATTATATTCAATAATTATTTAATAGACTTGGCAGATAACATATCACTAATACGAACAAAATCAGAAACAGATAGGGCTTCTGACCTAATCTCTAATGGTATATTTAATTCGTTTAAAACTAAAACTACATTATCTTTGTTATAACCGGTTTGTTTAAGATTATTTACTAGCGTCTTTCTTCTTTGGCAAAAGGCATCTCTAATAAATTTAAAGAAAAATTCTTCATTTTGTGCCTTAAATGGTGGCGTATCATATAATTCTAGCCTTATAACAGCACTATCAACATTAGGCTTTGGTACGAATATGCTTCTAGATATATTTAGGACCTTTTTTGCAGATGCTCTATACTGAATACAAATTGATAATGCATTATAATCCTTAATATTTTTTAAAGCGCAAATCCTATCCGCAACCTCATCCTGCATCATCATTGTATAGGTCTTTATTCTTTTTGTTTCCGATAAAAGCTTTAATATAATTGGGGTTGTGATATAGTATGGTAAATTAGCTACTAATGCTATATCTACTTCATCTGGAAAATATTCATCTATATATTTATCAATATCTACATTTAAAATATCTTCATTTATTAATGTAAAATTATCATATGAACCAAGATTATTATTTAAAATTGGAATTAAATCCTTATCAATTTCAAACGCTAAAACCTTTTTTGCTTTTTTTAGCATTAGTTCAGTTAAGCTTCCAAGACCTGGTCCGATTTCTATAACACATGTATTTTCGGTAATTTTTGAGGCATTTACGATGTTATTTAATACATTTTGATCAATTATAAAATTTTGACCAAACTTCTTTTTAATATTAAAATCATTCTCTTCAATTATCTTAAGTGTATTATCCACACTACCTATCTTGTTCATTAATCTCATCGACCATCCTTTTTAAGCATTCCTTGCTAATGCCTAGCATTAAAATTCTTTGTAAAAACATTTTAGCATTAGGAGCTCCTATATTTAATTTATTGCTAATTTTATCGCGTTTTTTCTTAGAGAATGTATTACCATTCAAGCCAAAATCTCTAATATCCCTCATTGTAATATCCGATTTTCTTTCAATACTACCATTTAAATACGGATATAAAGCGTTATATATATCCTCATCTGTAGCGTGCTCCACGCCAACCTTCTTTTTGTTTTTACTAATACACAAATCCTTTTTCATAAATACATCTATTGCGGATGGAACTATTTCATGTATTTTTGACCTAATTCTTTCTCCGGGGAAATCGGGGTCTGTAAAAACAATTATTTCATTATCCTTTGCTAAAGCCTTTAGCATTGATTTGGTTTCATCAAGAACCTCTGATCCATTTGTTATTAAGCAAGTAGCATTCTTAAAAACTCTTTTTATAGCTTGAACGTCGTGAGAACCCTCGACTACTACTATTTTATTTGACATAAAGGCTCCTTATAAAATACTCTAATACTAGTTTTCTTTGCACTATCAATTAATCCTTTTACAATTGGTGAATAATCCTCTAATGAAACGATAGAACCATCTGGCTTTAATATTTTTATATCATTAATATCTGTTTTATCACCACTGGTATGTAAATATGCCTTTTGTGATACTTCAGTTTGGATATAGTAATATGGTAAATATTTTGAATCTATACTATCTTTGATTATTGTTAACTGCTTACTGTCCTTTGCAGTTTCAATTTCTATATGCTGATATAGACTTCTTTTTTCAAAAGACAATGCTAAATCCTTTAATATTTCATCATTTGATGATGTTAGATACTTAATCATTCCATTTACATATGAATCATCAAGCAATACATAGCTTTTTAAATCATCTGGATTATTAATAACATTAATTAATGCTTCTGCATTAACTGATGTAGCTTTATTTGATTTAGCTAAATCATAGATTCTTTTATAAATTGACATCAATAAAAGCTCATATGCTCTAGCCGTTGGATGAAAATAGACCTGCCAGTACATGTGATATCTAGCCATTATATATGATTCAACAGAATTTACACCTGAAGCTCTTAATACAAGCTGATTGTCCTTAACTAAAAGTGAGCGAATAATTCTTCTAAAATCAATATTGCCATAGGTTGCTCCTGTAAAATAGGCATCTCTTGATAAATAATCCATTCTATCTACATCAAGTTGAGAAGAAATCAGCGATTCAATTAACTTATACTTTCCTTCGTGAGCGATTACTGATGCTACATCAGATGCTAAATTTTCATATTCACTTAAAACATGATTAATTTCCGTATCTCCTAAAATTAGCTTAACTGTCATTTCCTCATGTGATACCTGCATTACATGCTCAAAGGCATGAGAATATGGTCCATGTCCTATATCATGAAGTAAGGCTGAGATTAAAAATACAACCTGTTCATATTCTGTTAATGTAGCAGCAAGTCCATCAATACCCTCTAAAGCTAAATTACATAATTCATATGCCCCAAGGCTATGCGTAAAACGAGAGTGTTCTGCAGTTTGAAAAACCATCGAAACTCCAGATAATTGACGAATTCTTCTTAAACGTTGAAATTCGTATGTATCAATTAGTTTTAAAATTATTTCATAATTAACTCGAATATAGCCATATATTGGGTCTCTAAACACTTTTGTTCGTTCTAGTTTTTTAAACATCCATACACACACTCCTTAGGTTTATTATACATCATTTTATCTATCTTTTTAAAATAAAAAGCTATGAATACCAAAGATTATTGTACTCATAGCATTATTCACTTAGTTATTTTATTCTAAATCATCATCTGAAGGATTAGCATTTCTATCTGAATCCTTAATTTCTGAAGTCTTTAAATCTAAATTCTCATTTTCTTTAGAATTATTATCTTCTATATTTAATGATGTTTTTATAAATGATTCCTTACGAATCTTAACATCAACTAACGATAATACACAGAATAGTAAAGCACCACCAAGGCCTTCAATAATATCACTCATTGTATCAATTAAAGCTTCTCTACCTATAAATGGTTCTCCAGTTATAGAATCTTTGAATCTTTGCATATTAGAACCCCATATACCATCGATAGTAAATTCTATTACCTCCCAAATTAAGCATCCACACATCGAAAAGCAAAAGCAAAATAATATAATAAACGAAGGTGACAGTCTAACATCTATATTTTTTTTCTCATTTAAAAAATAGATAGTCATAAATCCAAGACTTGCGATAAAGGATCCTGAGAATGTATGAAGTACATCATCCCACCAACTAAATTTAACATAAAAATCAAATATTTCTCCAAACAATATTGATGCCGTTACAAACAATAAATAGATAAGATTAATTGTAAATGGTATTTTTATATGAAATAGCTTATCAAGTAACGTTGGCACATATGTTAAGCCAAACAATAAAACTGATTGAATGATGTATGTGACATAATTAGAAAAAGGAACCTCAGGATCATCATTTGCAATCAACCCTATAATAGCAAATACGATTAAAGCAATACTAAATCCTCTTATTACCCAATATAATATCAATTTAACTTTCTTATTTTTATCGATACTCATAAGTGCCTCCTTTACTTATAAAATACTTTTTTTAATTTAAAATAATGATATCATAATTTTATTTATTTTAATACATAAAAGTTACAAAAATATTCAATTTTAGACATTATAATTTTCATAAATATTATAGTATATAATTCACATATTATATTTATTAATTTTTGGATAAATATATTAATAAAATAAAGTATTATCACATATAAATTAGTGGTGATTAAATGGCTGTGGTTAAATATAACGATAGTGAGGTTGCACTTCTTGCAAGATTAATGCGAGCTGAGGCAGAGGGTGAAGGTAAGAAGGGGATGTTGCTAGTTGGTAATGTTGGTATTAATAGGGTTAGAGGTAATTGCCTCGACTTCAAAAATATTAACACTATTACCAAAATGGTATACCAATCTCCTGGTGGATTTGAAGCTACTACTAAGAGCTATTTTAATCAACGTGCACGTGAGGTTGATAAAAAGCTTGCATTAAGATGTATTAATGGTGAGCGTTTTGTACCTGCAACTACTGCTTTATGGTTTTATAATCCATTTGGTCAAGCGTGTAGAGCATCATGGTTTGGACAATGGAATAGTGGCAAGTATAAAAATCATTGCTTCTATCAGCCTCTAGAAAGCGAAAATTGTTATTAGAAAGGACTAAAGAAATGAATTATTGTAATTATCCGCAGTATCCATTTTATATGGGACCTATGTATGGAATGCAGTACCCAGGGTATCCACAGTTTCAAAACAATGTCGATACTCAAGAGGAATCTTATATTGAGAATATTTTAAGATTAAACCTAGGTAAAACAGTTTCTGTTTACATGAACTTTGAAGGTGCACAGTGGGGTTCTAAAATATTCAAGGGTACACTCGAAGCGGCAGGAAAGGACCATATTATTATTTCAGATAGAGAAACTAATATGAGATATCTTCTTCTTTCAATTTATTTGGATTATATAACATTTGAAGAAGAAATAAATTATTATTATCCATATCAAAATACACCAAACAAATAAAATGTGCTATAATTAATAGTAATTTAGGAGGTACATTTTATGGGTTGTATATTTTGTATGATTAAGGATGGTCAAATACCAAGTGCTAAGGTTTATGAAAATGAGTATGTTATGGCTTTTTTAGATTTATCGCAAGCTAATATGGGTCACACTCTTGTTATTCCTAAAGCCCATGCTGATACTTTGCTAGCACTTGATGATAAGAATTATTGTGAGGTTATGAAGGCTGTAAAAAAATTAGCCAATGTTATCTTAAAGGCAACTAACGCAGATGGAATTAACATTATAAATAATTCTTATGAGGCAGCTGGTCAAACTGTAATGCATGCTCATGTTCATCTTATACCTAGGTATAAGAACGACAGTATTAAATTTGAATTTCCAAATAATGAAGGAAAGTATAATTTAGAGGAAGTTGCAAATCGTATCAAAGCGCAAATTAACGAATA
>CAMELE010000023.1 GCA_945923475.1 uncultured Mollicutes bacterium | reverse complement strand
TAATTCTAATGTTTAAGCTACACTGATTACTTTAAAGATTATACATCGATTTATTTATAGATACTACACCGATTATTTCAGAGTTTAATCTTGTAACCTACACTAATTAATTTAGAGAACCAAAATGTGATACATTACTATTTGTTATTATCTATATTTCTAAAGTTTACTCTTGGAAGGCTAAGTTCATACTTATATGCCAAAAGTCTTATTGTAATAATAAACACTAGCACTACCGGAATTGCTACTCCTATATGTGTATTTAGCTTAAGCATATAATAATATATTATAGCTCCAATTATAGTTGGGATAGCATATATATGCTTACAAAATATATTTGGAATTTTACATACCGAAATATCTCTTATCATTCCACCACCAATAGCTGTTATTACAGCACTAAATATAACTAAAAAGGCGTTAGAATGACCAATTGTCATCGTAACATTAGCCCCCACAATTACAAATACACCAAGACCAATTGCGTCGGTTGAGGTAAGTAAATCCTTATACCATTTTTTTTCAAATGCTTCAGCATCTTTTATTATATAAAATACAACAAACATCAGTAACGACGTTATTGCCGAAATTATTACATATAATGGTGATGTAAATAATGCTGGTATTTCATTTAAGATTATATCTCTTAGCATTCCACCACCACAGGCTGTAATAACCCCTAATATAACTGTACCTAAAACATCAAGTCTTCTTTTCATCGCAGTCATTGATCCTGATACTGCAAATGCTACAGTACCAATAATTTCAAGAATCATTATAATTGTATCTATCATAATAAGGTCTACAAAGTAGACTACTTCACATCCTTCTTCATTCCCTCATATCGTTCAATTATAATTTGAACCAATGGATGTCTTACAACATCCAATTTGTCAAACCTAACAATTTCAATTTGCTTGACATTTGTTAATAAGCTACAGGCTTCAACTAATCCCGATTTTTTCCCATTTGGTAAATCAATTTGGGTTACATCTCCTGTAATGACCATTTTCGAATTAAAGCCTAATCTTGTTAAAAACATCTTCATTTGCATAGATGTTGTATTTTGAGCCTCATCTAAAATAACAAATGAATTCTCTAACGTTCTTCCTCTCATATACGCAAGTGGAGCAATTTCAATAATTCCTCTTTCAATAAATGAATTTGTTTGAATAGTACCAAGAGTATCATAAAGTGCATCATATAATGGTCGCAAATATGGGTCAATTTTTTCCTTTAAATCACCAGGTAAATATCCTAAAGATTCACCAGCCTCTACCGCTGGACGAGTTAAAATTAGGTTTTTAATTTGTCCTTTTTTTAGAAGCGATACCGCATACACTACTGCTAAATATGTCTTTCCTGTACCAGCAGGTCCTACACCAAATACAATATCATGGTTTTCAAGTGCATTTATATATTCTCTTTGCTTAATTGTTTTTGGATAGATTGCTTTACCTGTAAATGTTCTTTCAACCATTCTTTTTTTCTTATAAAGTTCATATGCTAATTCGCTTTTATTGTTATCGATTAAATTCTTAATATAGATAATATCTCTCGTAGAGATTTGATAATCATTTTCAATCATAAATAATAATATATCGATAATTTTCCCAATGCTATTACCTATATTTTCATCACCTGTACTCAGTTTTATTTCTTCTGAATTAATCTCAATGCTTGTATTATACAATTCTTCAAGTAACTTTATATTTGCATTTTCTATTCCACAGATTTCTTTTATTTTTTCATTAGATGCACAATTTAAATTAATTCTCATAAACTACCTTTCATTAAGTAAACTATATATTTCTTTCCATAGGGATAAACCAAATATTATCTTTACATATTGGCTCAGATATTTGAATAAAATTCATTTTAAGGTAAAATTCAACATTTGAAATTGATGAATCAAGGAATAACCTTTTTATCTTATATTTCTTAGCTATTTCAATCACATGCTCCAAAAGCTTTCTTCCAATTCCTAAGCCATGCTTTTTTGCTTTAACAAATAAAAATTTTATATATCCATCATTAGATAAAGAAATTACTCCCAAAAGCTCGTTATCATAATATCCGAAATACTCTTCCTTATTACTATAAAATGATGAATATGTTTCATTACCATAAACATAATTATTTATAAAACTATATCTGCCAGCCAATGAATCCTCTTTACAAATTGTTTCATTATATACATCGACAATGAACTTTAATATGGTATTAAGATCTTCTAATTTCTTTATCATATTTACTCCTAGTATTTTTGAAACTCTCCAATCGATTCAACCTGCTTGATTAAAAACCGGAAGCTATAGGCTGTATCTGTTTCATCATGCCTTAGAAGCTCTACCTTTTGGATTTCCTCTTCATCTAGACGTTTTGTCAATGAAAAATCGAAATAAATATTTTCCTTTGCTAAATTTAGAGCCTCTTCAAATGAATACGATTTTATTATATCACATATTTCTTTTTCTTCAATTTTATATATTTTAAAAATATCAAAGAAATTAAAAATTAAACGTTTTGATGTAGTATAGCTTTCATATTTATTCTTTTTCCCAATTGAAAAATTATTCTTAAACAGTGAAAATAATGTATATTTATAAGATAATCCACTTTCCTTAGATATTATATCCTCTTTATCAATAGTAATCGTTTTTTCTATAAACGTTGTGCCTAAAACAACCCCTCTAGCCTCAGTTAAGACATCGTTGGTATTCCCAGATATCAATACATCTCCCTTTTTAACGTATTGGTTTTCCTTAACCATTGATTTTCCATTATAAACCTTATATGACCTAATTATTGCATCCTTTGTAGCCACTATATCTCCATAATTTGTAGAGTTAGATACCTCATTATTATCATTAATTATTACATAAATGGTTGTACCATCCTTATATGTTGAAATCCATTCATATTCACTATATTTCATTCTTAAGTCTTTTGACATTTCCTCTAAATCCTCAGAAATAAAATCCCAAAATAAAAAATGCTTATATTTAGAAGAAATCAACGCTTCTATTTCTTTATTTATTAAATAATTACCATTAAATGATATCCTACTTATTCTAAATGTATTAATATAGACAACCAGTATAAATATCACTGCACCTAATATTAACACAAGGTTTGTACATATTTTTTTTGAAGCCTTGCTTTTTAAGGAATCTTCAAGTTTATAGCTAATTTTATTATCATCTAAAAACTTTTTTGTAATATTATCCGTTTTAAAGTAAACCTGTCCATCATCTATCCTTACTGATTTTGCGACTATATTATTACTATATTTAAAGAATGTGTTTTTTTTCATTACAATGTTATAAATGTTCATTATTTTCTCTCCTGATTTCTATAATTTCTCCTTCAATTTCTAGTAAGTATTTATCCATTTGAATAATTTTTAAATTCTTACCAGTAATAATAAATCCTTCTAAATGAATAAGTGAATCTGAAACATCCAATATTTTTTTGTATTTTTCTATATATAAATGGTTGTCTAAATATAATATTTTAAAGCAAAATGGATTTTTCATTTTTTCACCACTAAATTATATGAATCATATTAAAAAAATAATACACAAAATAAAAAATACCGCTTAGAAAATCTAAACGGTAGTTTTTAACAATATTACAATTATTCAAAATCAACTAAAGAAAGAGCAATCTTCATCATATTTGTAAATGAGTTTTGTCTTTCCTCTGAAGTTGTAACCTCATGAGTTACAAATGAATCTGAAATAGTTAATAAGCATGTAGCCTTCTTATTTAAAGCTCTTGCAGTCGCAAAAAGTGCAAATGATTCCATTTCAACAGCTCCACAGCCCTTTTCATCTCTAACTTTTTCCCATGAAAAGCTTGGGTCTAAATGATAGAACACGTCAGATGAATGAGCACGTCCTTCTTTAAGTTTGATTCCTAAAGCTTGAGCTTGTTCTTTTAAATAAGCATTTAACTTATCATTTGAGGCCATTACATCCTCAGTAAATCCGAAGGCAGTTTTAGCGAATGTTGTTTCACTCCAAGCGTCCTTAACAAGGACTGTATCATATACATTTAAATCAGAGCTATATGCACCAGCCGAACCAATTCTTACGATATTTTCAACCCCATAAAATGAGTAAAGCTCATAAACATAGATACCTAATGATGCCATACCCATACCAGATCCCATAACAGAAATTAGCTTTCCATTATATTTTCCAGTATAACCAAACATATTACGAACGGTATTAAAGCAGGTTACATCTGTTAAAAAAGTATCTGCAATAAACTTTGCTCTTAACGGATCTCCTGGAAGTAATACTGTTTTTGCGATTAATCCCTCATCCTTACATGCAATATGAGGTGTAGGAATATTAGTATTGCTCATTTGATGTTCCTCCTTCTACAATTTGAACTCCACATGATGCGCCAATTCTATTAGCACCAGCTTCAATCATGGCATCAAATTCTTGCTTATTATGAACACCACCAGAAGCTTTTACACCCATTTCCTTGCCAACAGTTTCTCTCATTAGCTTAACATCCTTTGTAGTTGCACCACCTGTTCCAAAGCCTGTTGATGTTTTTACAAAATCAGCACCAGCAGCCTTTGCACATTTACATACCTCAACCTTCTCTTCATCGGTTAAATAGCATGTTTCAATAATAACCTTTGTAGTAACGCCATTTGCTGCATCTACTACAGCCTTAATATCCTTATAGATATAATCCCAGTTATGATCCTTTGCTTCACCAATGTTGATAACCATATCAACCTCATCTGCTCCATCAGCAATTGCTTTTGTTGTTTCATAAGCTTTAACATCTGATGAATTTGCTCCTAGTGGGAATCCAATTACAGTACAAACCAGTACATCACTACCAGCTAAAAGTTCATGGGCAAAATTAACCCAATATGGATTAACACAAACACTCTTAAAATCATATTTATTTGCTTCTGCACACAAATTCGCAATTTGCTCTCTTGTTGCGAAGGCCTTTAATAGAGTGTGGTCAATATACTTACTATCCTTCATTTTTTATCCTTCTTTCTTTATTTATTATAAGTCAAGGACTTGACTAAAAGGTACTTCCTTTAGTACAACCTTGGTCTCATCAAATTTTGATTTTAAAATTATTTTTTTAACTTTTCTAAATGCCCTCTCATCAACCATTAGACCATCAAATAGTCTGGCATCTACCATACTTAAATACTTACCAATCTTCTTTTTTAAATCTTGATATGAAATAATAATATCTCTTTCTCCATTATTTAATCTAACAAGCTGAGCACAAGGTGGAATAATAAAAGGCTTTGTTAAATCCAAGTCAATCGCAATATAAACTTTTCTTGACTCAGGCTCCTTTAAAAATGAATACTCTAAAATATTATAATTTTCAATATTTTCAATTTGTCCTTTAAGCTCCAAAAAAGAATATATATAGTATAGACTATTCTTATCCAAACGAGAATAATTCATAAATTCTTCTTCATACTTCTTTTTATAGCCAGACTTTACAAGTTCAAAAGCATTCATTAGTAGCGAGCGTTTAAATGGTGATACATCCTCAAAGTATTCATTATATACAGAAAATCCAAATCTTTTACAGATTACATCAACAATGTCAACAATTTTAGAAACCTTATAGCTGTTATTCAATACATCAAATTCAACATAAATATTTAAATCTAAATACTTAGGATCTAGCCTTTGAATGCTAGGAACAATTGATTTAGTATTAATTATAAAATCAGCATCCATTCCAATTACAGTATTATGATATCTCGCAACCTTTATAGCTCCATCCTGAAACAAGGTCATAAATGGCTGTGCCTCTAAGTAGGTTAAAAGCTCTGCCTTATCATATACACGAGATCCTTCTTTAAAAAAATAGTAACGAAATTTCATAATATCACTTCCAATTTTGATTGTATCATTTTTGTCATTAAATGTCAAAATAATCCCTTAAATAAGACATTAAAGGTGTAAATAAGAAGGCATAAACCTTCTTATTTATTATACACTAGTTCTGATAAAATTTTACAACTATGTTGTGACATCTTGGACAAAGCTCATCATCCAAAACCTCAGGAACTGTTGCCCAACAACGAGAACAAACGTGTCCTGTAGCTGCTTCTACCTTAACTGCAAACTTATCTCCAGATACCTCTTCATATTGTGATACAATTAAAATTTGGGCAATATTTGCGTCTAGCTTTTTAAATAATTCACTTGCATGCTCATCAAGCGTTACAGTAAGCTTAGCCGCAAATGATTTACCAATTATCTTATTTGCTCTAGCATCCTCTAATGCCTTTAATATTTCATCACGATAATTCATAAATTCATCAAATGAAGCCTCAACACTTTGATACTTACTATAGTCCATAGTACTAGGAAGATCCTCTAAATAAACATCAAGCTTCTTTTCTCCTGGTAGGTAAGAATAAGCCTCTGACATTGTATGAGGAATTACTGGGCTAAGCATTGTAATTAATGTATATGCAGCATTATATAATACAGTTTGAACACTTCTTCTTGCTAATGATTCCTTTGGTTCGATATACACAATATCCTTTATAAAATCTAGGTAGAATGCTGATAAAGTATTTGCAATAAATGTATTTGTTGTTTTATATACAGCATTAAAATCAAACGAGTCGTATGATTCCTTAAGTGACTTAACTAGATTATTTAGCTTAATCATTAAATACTTATCTACATTTGGCATATCATCAAGCTTAACGCTATCAGTTTTCGGATTAAATCCTTCAAGATTTGCTAGCATAAACTTAATTGTATTTCTTATTTTACGATAAGAATCCGATACCTGCTTTATCAATTCCTTAGACATAACAAAATCTGACTTAAAGTCAACACTTGATACCCATAGACGTAATATATCAGCACCATTTTCGTTACAAACCTTAATAGGATCAACTGTATTTCCTAAGGATTTTGACATCTTTCTTCCTTCGCCATCAAGTGTAAAGCCATGAGAAAGCACAGCCTTATATGGTGACTTACCTGTAGTCGCAACACCATTAATAATAGATGAATTAAACCATCCACGATATTGATCAGAGCCCTCTAGATATAAATCAGCAGGATATTGTAATCCTCTTCTTGCTAGTAGGTTATATGAAGAGCCTGAATCGAACCATACATCCATAATATCAGTTTCCTTCTTAAACACTCCATTTGGAGAATGTGGATTAGTATATCCTAAAGGAAGTAAGTCCTTAGCCTCTCGCTTAAACCATTCATTTGAACCAAATTCTTCAAAAATTTTGGCTACATGCTCTATAACCTCACTATCAAGAATAGCTTCTCCGTCCTCACAATAGAACACAGGAATTGGAACACCCCATGCTCTTTGACGAGAAATACACCAATCATGACGATCCTTAATCATATTAGAAATACGAGTATCACCCCAAGATGGATTCCATTTTACACTATGAATAGCCTCTAAAATTTCATCCTTAATTGGATCAATTGATGCGAACCATTGTGGAGTTGCTCTAAAGATTACTGGCTTCTTTGTACGCCAGTCATGAGGATATGAGTGAGTGATAGGGTCTAGCTTTAACAAATATCCATAGTTCTTTAAATCTTCAATAATTGGGTCTTCAGATTTTTCATAGAACATACCTGCATACTTACCAGTTTGTGGCATTTGAAGTCCCTTATCATCTACATATACAAGCATAGGAAGACCATATTTCTTTCCTGCTTCATAGTCCTCTTCACCATATCCAGGAGCGATATGAACAAATCCTGTACCATCAGTAGTAGTTACATAATCAGCATTAATAGAAATTCCTTCTCTATCCTCATATAAAGGATGACGATACTTAATATTCAATAAATCAGCACCCTTATAGCGATTTAAAATTTCTACATTATCAAGCTCAAGTTTTTCTTTAAGTGAGTTTAATAAAGCTTCAGCACATAATAATTTTCCCTTGTTTGAGTTGAATAATACATAATCTATTTCAGGTCCAGCACAAACTGCAACATTTCCTGGCAAAGTCCAAGGTGTTGTAGTCCACACTAAGAATGATGCATCATTAAATTCATCATCTCTATCAATAATAGGAAATTTAACGAAAATTGATTTTGAAGTAATGTCATGATACTCAATTTCTGCCTCAGCTAAAGCAGATTCTGATGATGGAGACCAATAAACAGGCTTTAATCCCTTATAGATTAATCCCTTTTCGACCATCTTACCAAAAACACGAATTTGATCACGCTCAAAATCATGAGTTAAAGTAATATATGGATTTTCCCAATCAGCCATAACACCCAAACGCTTAAATCCTACCATTTGACGATTTACTTGCTTATAAGCATATTCTTCACATTTATCTCTAAACTCAGAAAGTGGTATTTCTTTACGATTAACTCCAGCTTTTTGTAAAGCATTCTCGATTGGAAGTCCATGTGTATCCCATCCAGGAATATATAGTGAATAAAATCCATTCATATTCTTATATCTAACAATGATATCCTTTAAAATCTTATTAAGTGCATGACCTAGATGAATATCTCCATTTGCATATGGTGGACCATCATGTAATGTATATTCCTGTTTACCCTTATTTTTTTCTAATACCTTTTTATAAATTTTATTTTCTTCCCACTTTTGTTGAATCAATGGTTCTTTTACACCTAGATTTCCTCGCATTTCAAAATCTGTTTTTCCCATTAAAAGCGTATCTTTATAATCTTTCATAAGTTCCTCCTTAATAATAAAAAAACGTCCTTAAATAAAAGGACGCCATTGACGTGTTACCACCTTAATTCTAGATAAAATATCTAGCACTCATTATTCCTTAACGCGGAAAACGAAGTAACCTCATCGATTACCCATTTATGTTAGTGATTCGAAAACAACTATTGTCAGCTTTCACCATCCTGACTCGCTTTTATAAGGCGTTATTTTCCGTCTAACTCATCAATGTTTTTATACTAAAATTATTATATTAGTTTTTGTAATTATTTACAAGTTTTTTTTATAATTGACTGATAAATTCTGATAGTGAACCATCCATAAACTCTTCTTTTCTTGCAAAAAGATACGTAAAATCATTTATTACGACAGTATTACCATCAAGAGCACAAGCTGCCCCTGTAAAAAAACCTAATAATTTATTTGCGGCCGCACGATTTAATCTTTCAAAATTAAGTACAAGCGGATACCCATCCCTTAATTTATGTACAAGCTCTAGTGCATGCTCATCATCATCAACGAGCTGTTCCATAATTAATCTTTCAGAAGCTAGTGCTTCATGTTGACTATTAAGATTTAAGGAAGCCTCATCGTATTCATTATTCTTTTTTGAAAATAAACCCATTACTCTTCACTTCCATTCTCAACTTCATAACCTGGATTTGTCTCAAAAGGTATAACCTGAGCATGGTTATTCTTTCTCATCATTACCAATGTTGTATCAGTATAATTCTGTAGAATTGCAGTTCTTTGAGGTGGACATGCAATGATAACCTGAAGTGGCATTGTTTTAATAAAATCCATCATTGCCTTCATACGATTAGAGTCCATCTTGTCGAATACCTCATCAAATATTACAAGTCCAATTGAATCACGATTTATATTATTTTGCGTATAAATTCTTACAAATGAAGCGATAATCGCTACATAGAATGGTACCTGTGTTTCTCCTCCGGATTTTTCTCTAAATACCTTTGAATAAAGCATTGTTTCACCAAATTCATTTTGAATTTTTATATCATAATCCATATATGTACGATAATCTGTAAACTTATTTATAGCACCATTTGAATTTAATTCATCACTTGATAAGGATGTAAATAATTCATCAAGCTGTTGATTATATTGTTGTTCAAAATCATATGTGAAAATTGAACGTCCATCAGAAACACTATCTGCTGTAAACATATCATAGAATTGACCATATTGGCTTGACTTAGGGAAGATAAATTCATATGAATCACGACCAAATTTAATTGATTTAAGTGTTTCATTAATCTTACCAATTTCATCTTCGGCAGTTTTAATATTATTTCTTAGTTTTGAAATAAAGTCCTCTTTAAAAATTATTTCTGCGGTCTCACGTGATTTTCTAACCTTATCCTCATATTTAACAAGCTCTGACTTCTCAAGCTTTTGAAGCTCAGCCATATAGGAAGGCATTTCACTATAGCCTAATGATAAATTAGATGCATATGTATTAATGTACTTCATTTGCTTATTCGCAATACCATCAACTACATTATCATAATTTTCATCAGCTTTATTTAAACGCTCGTCAATTGAATCAATTGCTCTTTGGTAAGTCATTGAAGATGTTAATTCCTTATACTCATCAATCGCTTTACCCTCAAGTTCAAGATTATCAGCCATTAACTCACGAAGCTCACCTTGAAGTGTAATCTTCTTATTTTCCATATCAGTTAGTTCTCTTGTAAGTTGCTCAATACTAGATGTAATGTGGCCAATTTCTTCAACAGATAGCATTTTCTTGGCATCCTGAGATTTAATAAGCTGATTTGTCTTTTGATATTCATCCTCAATTTCTGATACACTAAGTTTCTTAACTGATGCTTTTTTAACATTAAGTTCAGATAATCTTCTTGATAATTCATTAAATCTTAATACTTTGTCTAAGTCCTGAAGTAAGCTCTTTAATTCAAATGATCTTAAAGCATCATTTTGTTCCCTTAGCATATTAAGCTTATCATTAATTTCATAGTACTCAGTTTTAAGAAGATTTCCTTTTGTATTCCAATACTCAGTTTGCTCTCCCAATGCCCCTTTACCAATGAAACGGTCTACGTTTAAATTCAAGTTTCTTACAACAAATCCTCTATAAATCAAACCATCATTAGTAATTGATGTAGAGAAGCGTTTTAACTCAGATTCATGATTACAGCGAATTACATTACCACATGTAAAGTTTATGTAATTTCTAGCATCTTGATTAATTGAATCCATAATCTCAGCTAATGAATTTCGATTGTAATCGGTAAATCTTTCCATTTCTTGAGTATTTACAAGTCCAAGTCCATATGAACGATATTTCCCCTTGTTTCTTGCAAATATTTCAAGTGCATCATCATAATATGTAGGCTCAACAATCAAATCAAAACGTCTATTTCCTAAATAAGCTTCAATTGTTTTACTCCAATTTTGATCCTTTATTTCAATCAATTCTGCAAAAATATGAACTGATATATCCTTATTAAATTTTCTCTTTAATCCTTCAGTTATATCTTGACGAATACCTAGTAGGTCAGGAGAATAATTAAGACGATTTTGGCCTAAGGATGCAATAGCATTTCTAACCTCATTCATCTCTTTAACCTTTTGGTCCTTTAGAGTTTGAAGCTTACCAGTTTCAATTAGATTATCATTAACTACATCTTGGAATTGCTTATCAAATGAAATAAGCTCATTCTTTGTGTTTTCAATCATCAATGGATCAATATTATTTAAAGGAATATTAGCAAATTCTTTAAATAAAGGATTATCAGTCTCTTTTCTGATTCTATTAACATTATCCTTAATAATTGATGCGCGTTTTAAGTATCTATCTGATACTCCCTCAAGTTCTCTTAACTCATTTTTTACCTGGTTGATTTGTTTGTCAATATATTCCTCAGCCTTGAAATCATCATTATTTGATAAGACTTTGTATAATTCCTTAGATCTTTCATTTAATGACTCAATATATGAATCAATTCTAGAAACCTCAGAATTCTTAGATTCCTTACGCTCTTTTAAAATAGCAATTTGTGTTTCAAGCTCACCCTTATGATGATCGAAGCCTTCAAGCTCAAATTGCTTCAAAAGATATGTAAGATAGTTTTTCTCCGCAATCATTTCCTTCGAAAGATTATATGCAGCTTCAAGCTCATGAAGATCGTTAATCTTATTTTTTATAACCTTTAATGTTGCCTCTAAATCCTTATAAGAGCGAATTGCATCCTTAATTGATGTAATATCAATTTCCTTTTCCTCTAGAATATTTTGGTAAATAAACTCCTTAACATCAGAGATTGGCTTAAATGCTAAAGCCTTAGGAATCATTTTAAAGAAGTCTTCGTTTATAGAACCAAATGCTGTTCTATAGGCTCTTTTGGTTTCTCTTTTAGATGAATAATACTCAAAACTAGGGTTATTCTTTCTAAATTCAGTTACAGTGTAAATATGCTTATCTTCACTAACAAAAATAGAATCCTCTATCTTTTTATCATCTGCAAAATAAAACTGACTTTTAACTGGTGTTAAATCTCCAAAGGCATCAATTACAGTACCCACTAAAAAATACTTATCTGCTAACTCATCATAAAACTCAAGACAAACATCACCCGTAACATTACCATCTCTTAGGTATTCCTTGTCTTCAAGTCCAAGCTTACATTTAATATATCCTCTTAAATCACGTTTTCCTTTTTCATTTGCAGCAAGGTTAAATTGAGTATCTCCGGCTGTAATAACATAGGTTATCGCATCAAGAATGGTTGATTTACCTGAAGCGTTAGGACCAGTTAATAAAACGTTGTTTTTGACATTAATTGTTTCGTTTGATAGATAATGCCAATTAATTAGTCTTATTTTAGTTAATTTTTTCATTCTTCTTCACCTGCCTCAGATACAATTCTTGATACGGTATTATATACCTCACTTATTTCCTCTGTACTTATTGCAAATAAAATTGTTGGCATAATAATAACCTTAGTATTTGACATTGTAATGTCTCCCATAGTTTCAATTAAATTAAAGCGACGGAATAATCTTAAAGCTGATACTAAGTCAGTTTTATTGATTCTTTTCTTTATATCTAAGTAATTGTATTTTTCATGGATATCTTGAATGCTAATTACTATATTTTCATTTAATGTAGTTTCTTTTAAATGCTCATGATATAAAAGTCTTAAGATTAATAAAATAATAGTTTCATCACGTTTAAGCTTTAAATATCCACCATTCACATCACTTGTAAGCATAATTGCACCAAGTGATTGATCAAGCTTTATCTGATATCCTAGGATTTGAAAGAATTCATCAAATATCTCCTTAAAGGAAACAACAAAATAATAATTTTCTTTATTATCTTTCTTATCTCTTGATAGAAATGTATTTGCTAAAAGCTTATTAGCAATCTCTCTAAATGTGTTCTTTTGTGTTTGATTTAAATTTTCATAACTATCTAACATTATTGTCACCAACCTTTATTTCAAAATCGATAAATGTAAATTTATAATGCTTAACAATTTGATCAAGCTTCGTTACATCCCATGATTGCTCACAAGCATATATTAATGTATATATTAGCATCATTACTGTATCGAGGTCAGTATTAGGTAGCACTACATCTGATGCTCGAATAACCCCTTCTATAGCATGCGATGCCGTAAACTTCTTAATCAGAGCCTCATCATATGGTAATCCATACTGCTTCATGTATTCTACTGTATCTTCACCTAAATCAAAATCATATGCATCAAGATATTGATTTTCAACCTTAACATACTTACCTCTTGGTGTATATAATGATGATTCTTGATTATATGTCTTATTAGTTCTTAATGTAATTAATGACTGACAATTTGAAATCGCACTATCAATATGTCCGTGCTTGTTTTCAAGCTTAATATATTTTAAAATCGTATTTAGCTTACCAATGACGTTATCATCTTCAGATAATAAGAATTTAATTTTTCCAATTGTGGAATCAATATATTTTTTATTTTTATAATCAATCTCAGCAATAAATGAATCTAAGCTATTAAATACATCTACAATATCATCTATATCACGGAATACCTTCCTTGATGGATCTTCTAATCTAAAATATTTTTTCTTATAATCCTCACATAACAAATAAAGAATGTGCTCATTATGTTCATATTCTTCCAATCTATTTACAATTGATAAACGGTATTTGTTAATATTGTCACCTGTTTTTAGTTTTGCATATGCGTTGTCAATTAACTCTGTTTTGTATAGCATTAAGGTTGAAATAAGATCCTTAATTTCCGATGTATCAACTACAGTTTGAATATAGTCTTTCATTCTAGAATCCAGTTTTCTTAAAGCTCGAATTAATTGCCTAGTGTTTGAATATACCTGTTCTAAAATAAGAGGATAATCATTATTCATCGGATTAGTAAGGAGAGAATAAATCGTATAAATATATCCACGATATTCATTTTGATTAACTATAGGCATATCATCATAATAGTCATCATTACTCATTTCAACATAAGCTGGAGTCATTTGTAATAGGGCCTCACTCATTGTTATACCGGCATCAGTGAAATTAACTATTTCTTCATAATCTTCATTAATATCTACATAAATCCAGCCACTTTCCTCGAGTTTACGTAAAACAAAAAAGGCAAGGCTTCTTTTTGACTTTGATGCTTCTATAGCATCCTCATCCTCTTCGTCTTCAGATTGATCAATATCTAAAGACAAATTAGACCTATCAATATAATCTGTTAATTCATCAGCAAGAATTCTCTTATCTATACCCAAAATAGAAGCATTCTCATAAACCTTAAAGGCTTCTACTAAACAAGCACTATATAATCTTTTATTCTTGGAAGATAGAATCGAAAAGAAATTTTGTGGTATTATATCAAACAAATTCATAACAACACCTCACATTATATATCATTATAATTTTACCAAAAAAACATACTTATTGCAATAAAATGACTATATTTATTTTGATTATTTCTCTTAAAAACTACAAAATGCGACTTAAATTTTATTAACTTAATAAATCAATATCATATATAAATTTTATATTCAGATTTTTTCATATATAAACATAATTATACAATAGTCTAATATATTTTTTATAAATAAAAAACTGTAGATTAAACCAAATCTACAGTCATATAATTATACGTTAAATTTAAATAGCATTATATCGCCATCTTGAACGACATAATCCTTTCCCTCTTGTCTAACTCTACCTGCTTCTTTTACCTTTTGCATAGAGCCATACTTTTCTAAATCCTCAAATGACACAGTTTCAGCACGAATGAAGCCGCGTTCAAAGTCACTATGGATAATTCCTGCACATTCGGGTGCAGTCATACCCTTTCTAAAGGTCCAAGCCTTTACTTCCTTTTCTCCTGCTGTAAAATATGTGGCATATCCTAATAAGTCGTATGTAGCACGAATTAATAAATTAAGACCTGCCTCAGGAATACCTAATTCTTGTAAGAATTGGTCTCTTTCCTCTTGAGGCATTCCTACAAGCTCAGCTTCAATTTCTGCTGAAATAGGGATAACCTTACTACCCTCTTCAGTAGCATATTTAACAAGCTCATTATAGTATTTACATTCTGTTGGATTTCCAATTTCTGAATCTGACATATTTGCAACATACATAATTGGCTTTGAGGTTAAAAATCCATATCTTTTAATATAAGGCATTTCTTGTTCTGAAAAATCTAAGGTTCTTACTGGTTTACCATTTATTAATACTTCTCTAATCCTTTTAAGCAAAGCAAATTCAAATGGTGCGTCCTCAATCTTAGATTGAGCCTTTTTTTCAATTTTAGGAATTCTTGTATCAACAATATCTAAATCTGCAAGAATCAATTCCATATTGATTATTTCAACATCACGTACTGGGTCAACGCTACCCTCAACATGTGTAATATTAGCATCGTCGAAGCATCTTACAACCTCTAAAATTGCATCACAATTTCTAATATTAGCTAAAAATTGATTTCCAAGGCCCTCACCTTTAGAAGCTCCCTTAACTAATCCTGCTATATCTGTTATTTCACATAATGCAGGAACAAGTGATTTTGGATTATACATCTTATTTAAATAATCTAGTCTTGAATCAGGAACATTCACAACACCAACATTTGGTTCTATAGTCGCAAATGGATAATTTGCAGCTAATGCTCCTGCTTGTGTAATCGCATTAAAAAGTGTTGATTTCCCAACGTTAGGTAAACCAACAATACCCGCTGTTAAAGCCATAATAATACCTCCGTTTTAATAACCTTCATAATTATACCATTATAAAATCTAAAAATAAAGTTTATTATTCAAAAGTATCTTCATAAAGCTTAATTGCTCTTTTAATTGCGTCTTTTGCTTCAACGTGACCATAAACATCTTGAACTTCTGTTTCCTTACCCTCAAGCTGTTTATAGGTTGAAAAGAAATGTCTAATTTCATCCTGAACATGTTTAGGTAGTTGATAAATATCTTCATAATTTGAGTAGTCTGGATCATTAACAGGAACTGCAATTATTTTTTCGTCAGGCAACCCTTGATCAAGCATTTTTAAAACACCAATGGGCTTACAATTTAAAATTGTCATTGGTAAAATAGCTTCACTACAAATAACACATACATCTAGTGGGTCACCATCTCCACAATAGGTATGCGGAATAAAGCCATAATTTGCAGGATAATGAGTTGAAGTATATAAAATTCGATCTAGAAATAGCATTCCAGTTTCCTTATCTAGTTCATATTTATTTTTCATTCCTTTAGAAATCTCGATATAAGCTAAAAAAACATCGGGAGTAACTCTTTTAGGATCTACATCCTTCCAAATATTCATTTAAATCACTTATAGTACATACAATCTAAATACTATATTCTCCTTTCATCTATTTTCCTATTGATTGTTATAGTTTTATATTCCGTCTATAATTATATCAAATAATTAGGGTAAATGAAAGTATTAGATATTTTTAAATGTTTCCTTTAATATAATCCTTCATATCCTTTAATGCAGTTTTCTCAAGTCTCGATACCTGTGCTTGGCTTATGTCTAGGTCAGATGCAATTTCCATTTGAGTTTCTTCTAAAAAATATCTTTTATATATTATAACCTTTTGCCTACCATCTAATCGATTATAAGCATCGTGTAGCATTTTCTTTTCAACAATATTATCAAGTAATTTTTCATCAATTCCAATTTGATCTGAAAGCTCAATAATATCACCTCCATTATCATATATCGGAGTTGACATTGAAACTGGGTCTTGAATAGCCTCTAAAGCTAAAATTATATCCATAGGATCAGTATCAAGATGATTAGCTATTTCTTCAATTTTAGGTTCAATACTATGCTTAGCTATATATTTTTCTTTAAAAGCTAAGGCTTTATAGGCTAAATCTTTATAAGATCTTGATACTCTAATTGAGCCACTATCTCTTATATATCTTCGTATTTCTCCAATGATCATAGGAACAGCATAGGTACTAAATTTAACATTATGTGAACTATCAAAGTTATCAATTGCCTTCATCAGGCCTATGCAACCAACCTGAAATAAATCATCATTATTTAAATTCTTATAACTAAATCGCTTTATTACACTTAGGATAAGCTTTAGATTGCCTTTTATTATTTTATCTCTAGCCTCCATATTTCCCTGTCTTACTAATTCTAATAGTTTATTTGTTTCTTCTGAGCTTAATGCTTTAAGCTTAGAGGTATCTACTCCTGTTATTTCTACCTTATACATAAATAATCACCTAATTTAATTATTTGATACTTCTAAACTTCAATACATTTTTGCTACTATTTCTTATATTATTTTATTCTATGCTTCTAGGTGAAGCATAATATTTTCTTTTATTTTGTCAATGATTTTCTTTTCTAGTCGAGATATATAAGATTGACTTATACCTAAATATTCTGCAACCTCGTGCTGAGTCATTTCAGGATAATTATATAAACCAAATCTTAAACTAATTATCTCCTTTTCCCTTGGACTTAACTTTTCAATTTCCTCATACATCAGCTTCTTTCTTTCTCTTAAAACAGCATCTTCAAGCTGATTTGGCTCAGCTGAGCTTAATACATCAGCTAATATAAGCTCATTACCATCTGAATCAATATTTAACGTATCATCTAAGCTTATTTCCAGTTTTTGCTTGGATATTTTCCTAAAAAACATTAGAATCTCATTTTCAATACACCTTGAGCAATATGTTGCAAGCTTTATATTTTTATCTGGCTTAAATGTTTCTATTCCTTTAATTAATCCCATTGATCCAATCGATATTAAATCCTCTAGCAAGACCTTAGGTGATTCAAATCTTTTAGCTATAAATACAACGAGTCTTAAATTATGTTCTATCAAGGTATTTCTAGCCTCAAGATTGTTTTCTTTTACAAGTTGTAATAATTCTGATTCTCTTTCCTCGCATAAAGGCTCAGGTAAATTTAATGGATAAAAATTATACGCACAATCATTTATTTTGAATATTTTACATATTAATCTTTTAATTAATCTAAGCATTATTTCCTCCTAAAATGTCAAGACCTATCATACCCTCAAATGCAATGTTTGAAAAAACTATCGTACCATCCACCTCAATGTAGTGACCATCTAGTTTTATATATGCATTATCAAATTTATAGGTAGGTAAAAATGACGTATTATTCACTGTTTGACACAAAACCATTGAATCTTTTCTTTTAAATATTTTTTTATATTTATTATTAACTATTATCACAGGATTATTATGCTCATCCTGCATAAAATTCCCTGTATCTAAATATACATCTAATACTAATCTTTTTTTCCTTTCAATTATAATCATTTGATAAATTAAAGCTTTATCTTTAATTTTTTTAAAAACAACCTTATAAGTAATTATTAAAATTAGTAATGCTGATAAAATAATTAATAGTAAATACCAATTTAATTTCCCCCCTAGATATAAGATTTCCGCAAGTCCTCCTAGCATCATATTAAAAGCTAAATATAATAAACTAGCTTTTATTTTTTGTTTATGGAACGTAATATAGCAAATAACGATTATTAATATTACTTGAACTGGAAGTAATATATGATATCTAATATATAACCATAATAGTAATAAATTAAAAATATCTGAAATTAATAATCGATAGCCCTTAACCCTAATAAACAAAAATAAAGAGGTAGCATATACAAAAACGTGATGAATAATTAAATCTGTTAATATAATTAATTCTATATATACCATTTCTATCACAATGCTATTATATTTTAATCGTTATAATAAATATGTAAAAAAAAGGACCTTAAATATAAATTTAAAGTCCAACAAAATAATTAGATTAAATGATAAAATTGATATGATTAATTTTCTTCCTTTGTATTTGAAGATGACAAGAATATGACTCTTTCACCAACAATACTAATCTTATTAATTATAGCACCTGTATCTAGGGTTACCTTATCCACCTTAAGACGTCCTTTTACTGCAACCTTTGAACCTTTTTTTAGATATGTAGCTGCAATATCACAAAGCTCATCCCAGATTGATATATCAATAAAATCCGTGTCGATTTGGTCAGTTTTTGGATTTCTATATGGACGATTAACGGCTAATGTTATTGTTGAAACATTAGATCCATTAGGCGCTTTTCTAACATCAACATCCTCAACTAAATTACCAATCAACATTACATAATTATAAATAGTTACACCTCCTGTTATCATATTTACACATGTGTATCTACATTATAATCTAAGGCTATTCTTTTTGCAAATCGCTTAATTAAGCCACTTTTTTTATATTCCTAATTGTTTTTTTCGCAAAAAAAAGACTTTTTCAGCTAAAACAAAATAATCAAATCAATTTAAATTATATATTTTTAGCAAAAAAAGCTATTTTTTAAAATTTCATTTTTTTAAACAATTTTAGTTGTCCAAGCCTCAGCATCAAAAATGACATCACAAAGTCCTTCATAGAACTCAGGCTCATGACTTACTAATATAATAGTTCCCTTATATGAGGCAAGTGCCTCCTTTAGAGCCTCCTTTGCAAGCTGATCAAGGTGGTTTGTAGGCTCATCTAATACAAGAAGATTAGTTTCTTTTAACATAACCTTGCAAATTCTTACCTTTGCTTGTTCTCCTCCAGATAAAACCATCATTAATGATTCAATTTTATCCTTATTAAGTCCACATGATGCAAGAGCACCTCTTACTTCAGCATTAGTCATTGCAGGATACATATTCCATACCTCATTCAATGCGGTATCACGTGCTGAATTATCCTCTTGCTCAAAATAACCTGGCTCTAGCTTATAATCTAATTCAACATGTCCTGAAATAGGTTTAATTAATCCTAGCATTGTTTTAAGTAATGTTGATTTTCCTATACCATTTGCGCCTCTAATTGCAACCTTTTGACCTTTTTCAATAACAATATTTAATGGCTTGGATAGCGGACTGTCATAGCCAATAACTAAATCTCTTGTAGTTACAACAAAACGCCCAGTACCTCCTGCCTCATTAAATCTAAAATTAGGTCTAATTGCTTCTGTAGGCTTATCTAGTATTACCATTTTATCAAGAATTCTTTGACGAGATTTAGCTAGATTTGTAGTCGCAACTCTAGCTTTATTCTTAGCAATAAATGTTTCTAGCTTTTCAATTTCCTTTTGTTGTTTCTCATATGCTAAGGCTTGATGACGAAGTTCTGTTTCATGTAGTGTCATGAACAGGTCATAATTACCACTATATCTAGTTAATATTCCTCTTTCAATATGATAAATAACATTAACAACATTATTTAAAAAAGGAATATCATGAGATACTAAAATAAACGCATTTTCATAGTTTTGAAGATAGTTTGTAAGCCATCTAATATGTGATTCATCTAGGTAATTCGTTGGCTCATCTAATATCAAAATCATAGGATTTTCTAGTAATAGCTTTGTAAGTAATACCTTAGATCTTTGGCCTCCTGATAGGTCAGTTACATCCTTGTCAAACCCAATATCTCCCAGACCTAATCCGTTTCCGACTTCTTCTATTTTACTATCAAGTGTATAGAATCCTGATGATTCAAGTTCAGATTGAATCTCGCCAATATCCTCAAGCATTTCTGCCATTTCATCTTCAGTGGCTGTAGCCATTTTATCATACATCTTATACATTTCAGTTTCAAGGTCATACATATGAGCAAATGCTGTTTTTAAAAATTCTCTTATTGTAAGTCCTTTTGTTAATTGTGTATATTGATCTAGATATCCAGTAGTAATACGCTTGCACCACTCGATTTTACCACTGTCTGGTCCGATTTTACCTGTTATGATGTTTAAGAATGTTGTTTTTCCTTCACCATTAGCACCAACAAGACCAATGTGCTCACCTTTATTCATTTGAAAAGATGCATTATCAAGTATAGTTCTTTCACCAAAACCATGTGTAACATTTGTAACCTTTAAAACTGACATATAGCTGAAATCTCCTTTTATTTATTCAAACATAAGAATGATACCAAATTATTTGTATTTTAGCAAATATAAAATGCATATAACAGTTTGTTTCTTATTCTTTATATTTAGTTTAATTAGTATTTTAATTACTTTAAATTAAAAATGTATGCCAAACACATACATTTTTAATAAGAATATATTATTGAATTACAAAAGATATATCTGCCTGGCAAGCAATTTTATCTTCAACTAGAATTTCACCTTTAGCAAATCCAAATGGGCCTTTAATTCCTGTAAGCTTTACATGAATTTTTAAGACATCCCCTGGCTTAACCATTCTTTTCCACTTAACATTATTTGCACCAGCAAATATTGCAAGCTTTCCTTTATTTTCAGGCTTTGTTAATACAACAATTGCCCCAGCCTGAGCAATTGCTTCGAGTTGCAAAACTCCTGGCATGATAGGCTCATGTGGAAAATGTCCTTGAAAGAATGGTTCGTTTTGAGTTACACATTTTATACAAGTAATTTCTTCTTCCTGCATATCTATAACCTTATCTACTAACAAAAATGGATAGCGATGAGGTAATATTTCTCTTATTTCATTTGCACTTAATTCCATATTATTCACCATACTTTTTAAATACTAAGCATGCATTATGTCCTCCAAATCCCAAGGAATTTGAAAGTACATAATTTAACTTGGTCTTTATATTATTATTTGGAACATAATTTAAATCACATTCTGGATCTGGTTCCTTATAATTAATTGTAGCTGGTACTAAATTATCTGTTATAGCTTTAGCACATATTACTGCTTCAACTGCTCCTGAAGCTCCAAGTAAATGTCCAGTATTTGATTTAGTTGATGAAATTAATAAATCATCACGTTTACCAAATAGCTTTTTAATAGCCATTGTTTCTGAGGAATCATTTAAATGTGTAGATGTTCCATGAGCATTAATATAATTAATATCATTTGGTGTAACATTAGCGTCATCTAAGGCTTTTTTCATTGCTTTATATCCACCCATTCCATCGCTTGATGGAGCGGTAATATGATATGCATCACATGAAACACCATATCCGATAACCTCAGCATATATTTTAGCATTACGAACCTTTGCATGCTCTAGCTCTTCAAGAACTAATATTCCTGCTCCTTCACCCATAACAAAGCCGCCTCTTCTAGCATCAAAAGGAATAGATGCAGCATTTTTATCCTCTTTAGTACATAATGCCTTCATTTGCATAAAACCTGCAACTGCAAGTGGAGTAATAGCAGCTTCTGCTCCACCAGCTAGCATTATATCTTCTTGACCGAATTTGATTCTTAAGTAAGCATCCCCGATTGCATTGTTTCCACCAGCACATGCTGTAACTGTTGAAGAAACATACCCCTTGCAACCAAAATCAATTGCAATTTGACCAGCACATAGATTAATTAATGACTTAGGAATGAAGTGAGGTGATACTCTACCTGGTCCCTTTTCATTAATTACATCTTCATTTGCTGCAATTGTTTCAATACCCCCGATACCTGATGAAACAATACAGCCAAATTTATCATGATCAATTTCTTCTAAATTAAGGTTTGAGTCCTTTACTGCTTCAAGTGCTGCAATACGACCATAAACAGTAAATTTATCATTTGTTCTAATTGCCTTTGGATCTAAAAATTCCTCTGGATTAAAATTTTTAACCTCTGCAGCTAATTTAACCTTAAAATCTGTTGTATCGAAATATGTAATATTATCGACACCACATTTGTTGTTAATGATACTATCCCATGTTTCATTAACATTATTTCCGATTGGATTTACTGACCCCAAACCAGTAATCACAACTCTTCTCATATACACATACCCCCGTCAACAATAAATATTTGTCCTGTAATATATGAAGCTTTATCAGATGCTAAAAATGAAACCATATTTGCAATATCCTTAGGACTACCCATTTTACCTAATGGAATTTGGCTCAGAATAGCATTCTTTTGTTCTTCAGTCATTTTACCAGTCATATCTGTTGCAATAAAACCAGGTAAAACAGCATTTGCAAGAATATTCTTTGATGCTAACTCTTTAGCTATACTTTTAGTTAGACCAATGATACCCGCTTTTGATGCAGCATAGTTAACTTGACCAGCATTTCCCATTTTCCCAACGACAGATGAAATATTAATAATTCTACCACCCTTATTTTTCATCATTGGTCTTGCAACTAGCTTACATAAATTAAAGGCTGATTTAAGATTAGTATCTATTACCTTATCAAAATCATCCTCTGACATTCTTAAAATTAGATTATCTCTAGTAATTCCTGCGTTGTTAACAAGTACATCAATTTGACCATACTTAGAGATTACATCATTAATCATTTCTTGGCACTGTGCATAATTTGAAACATCAGCTTTATAAATCATTCCATTATTGTCAATTGCATTTAAACAATCTTGAGCTCCTGTCTCGTCATTTGCATAGTTAATAACAACAGTGTAACCATCATTGGCTAAACTAATTGCAATTTCTCTTCCAATTCCCTTAGAGGCACCCGTAACTACTGCTACCTTCATTTGATTTCCTCCAATTTATTAATCTTGGCAAATAATTTTGCTTTTTCAGCTACTGCCTCATTAACCATTCCAGCTAAAATATCTCTAACCGGTTTAATTTCATGAACTAATCCAGCAACCTGACCCATCATTAATGATCCATTTGCAACATCACCTTCAAATACAGCCTTACGAAGTGAACCTAAAGTTAATGCCTCTAACTCATCTCTAGATGCAACCTTAGCTTCTAACTCAAGATATTTCCTTGACATTTCGTTTTTTAAGATTCTTACAGGAGCATTTTGACTTCTTCCAGTTACAACTGTATCAGAATCCTTAGCTTTTATTACAGCTTGCTTATAATTTTCATGAATAGGGCATTCCTCTGATGCAAGCATAATTGTACCAACCTGTACACCTATAGCTCCTAGAGCTAAAGCTGCATTTAATTGTGATCCACTAGCAATTCCACCAGCTGCAATTACAGGAACATCTACAGCAGCTACAACCTGAGGAACTAAAGCCATTGTTGTGGCCTCTCCTACGTGTCCTCCAGATTCTGTTCCTTCGACAATAAATCCTGCAACATTATATCTTGATAAACGCTTAGCAAGTGCAACACCAGCAATTACTGGGAAAACCTTACACCCTGCAGCATTTAATTTTTCCATAAAAACACCAGGATTACCTGCCCCAGTAGTTACAACTGGAATACGTTCCTCACAGATAACATCAATAATTGCCTCAACATCTGGATTCATAAGCATTACATTCACTCCAAATGGCTTATCTGTTTTAGATTTACAAATCTTTATTTCTTCTAGTAATTTTTCATGATTCCAACCACCAGAAGCAATTATTCCAAGACCACCAGCATTTGATACAGCTGCAGCAAATTCTCCAGTAGTAATATTAGCCATTGCACCACTAATAATTGGATACTTAATATTTAATAATTCATTTAATAACATGATTTTTCCTCACTAATACTTGAACAATGAATATCCCCAGGATAATCCTGAGCCAAATCCTATCAATAATACTTTCATATTTTTCTTTAAAACACCACCACGAATTGCTTCATCTAATGCAATACCTACTGAAGCAGATGATGTATTTCCATACTTATCAAGATTTATATAAAACCGTTCTAAATCTATATTATGCTTTCTTGCAACTGAACAAATAATACGATAATTTGCTTGATGAGGAATAAATAAATCAATATCATCAATTGATATGTTATTCTTCTCTAAATTGTTAAAGCAATCATCAAATGCTTCCAGTGCAAATCTAAATACATCTTGCCCCTTCATTTGAAGCTTAAAATTATGTAACGTATTACCGTATTTAATTTGACTTAAGCCTCCAGCATTTAATATATAATTTGTATCAGTCTTACTCATAGCATAAAACTTCGAGTATGAATCAGATTTTTTAATAATAGCTGCGCCTGCACCATCACCAAAAAGAATACAGCTTCTTCTATCCGTAAAATCAAGAAGTTTTGATACCTCATCAGCACCAATAACTAATCCATATTCTCCTTCATTTAGTAATCCATGACATACGTTAAGAGCATAAACGAAGCCTGAGCATGCAACATTAATATCAAACGCCATTGCACGAATTCCAAGATCATCTAATATTTTTGATGCACAGCATGGTGTGAATGAATCTGGTGTCATAGTCGCAACTATTACAACCTTAATTAATTTTGGATCTAAAGATGTATTATCAAGTGCATTCTTTGCGGCTAAAGCAGCCATCTGACTTGTTGTAATCTTTTTTTCAAAATACCTAGTTTTAATACCAGTCCTTTGAACTATCCAATCATCAGACGTTTCTATTTTAGTGAAATCATTATTTTTAAAACACAAAGAAGGAATATACTTCCCTGTGCTAATAATCTCTATTCCCATAAAAATAATATCAAATTAGTTAAGCTTTGACTCAACTAGTTTCATTATATCTCCTACAGTTTTTAAGTTTTGGATTTCTTCATCCTCAATCTTTATATCATAAGCAGATTCAAGCTCAAGTACAATTTCTACTGAATCAAGTGAATCAATTCCTAAATCATCATGAAGTGTAGCCTCTTCAGTAACCTTTGAACCATCTACGTTTGCAGTCTCTACTAAAATTTTTTTAATATCTTCTAACATTTTAAATATCTCCTTTTCCGTTTTACTTAGGCATAGTTGCCTTTACATTTGTAAAACATTGATTACATTTTATCATTTATTTTTATCTTGTCAACACATTTCTTTTGATTATCAAAACTTTTTCTAGTTGTAAGCGTTTTCTATACATAAAAATAAAAAACTTCTTAAAGAATAATCCTTAAGAAGCATTTTTTAGTACTTATTAATATTACTTAGGTTGTTTACCGATATATGCTAAAATACCACCATCAACATATAATACATGTCCGTTTACAAAGTTAGAAGCGTCAGATGCTAAGAAAATAGCTGGACCTTGTAAATCTTCTGGAGTACCCCAACGAGCTGCTGGAGTCTTAGCAATAATAAATTGATCAAATGGATGACGAGAACCATCTGGTTGAACTTCTCTAAGTGGAGCAGTTTGAGGAGTTGCGATGTATCCAGGTCCGATACCATTACATTGAATATTGTACTCACCATATTCTGATGCAATATTCTTAGTAAGCATCTTTAATCCACCCTTAGCAGCTGCATAAGCTGAAACTGTTTCACGTCCAAGTTCAGACATCATTGAGCAGATGTTAATAATCTTTCCGTGTCCCTTCTTAATCATTGAAGGAATTACAGCCTTAGCCATAATGAATGGACCATTTAAGTCGATATCAATTACCTTTCTGAAGTCAGCTGCAGACATTTCACACATAGGAATACGCTTAATGATACCAGCATTATTAACAAGAATATCAATAACTCCTACTTCTTTTTCTACCTTAGCTACTAATTCATTAACTGCATCTTCATTTGTTACATCACAAACATATCCATGAGCCTTAACTCCAATTTCCTTGTAAGCTGCAAGTCCTTTATCTACTAATTCTTGATTAATATCGTTAAATACGATTGTTGCACCAGCATTAGCATATGCAGAAGCAATTGCAAAGCCGATTCCATAAGATGCACCAGTAACTAATGCAACTTTACCCTTTAATGAAAAGCTATTTAAATCTGTCATTTTATTTTCCTCCTAAATTTTTATTATTTTAAATCTGTTGTTTTGATGTTATCCATATCATCGAACTCTTGGTTTTCACCACACATAGCCCAAATGAATGAATAATTTGATGTACCAATTCCTGAGTGAATTGACCAGCTAGGTGAAATTACAAGCTCATCGTTTTTCATAACAATGTGTCTAGTTTCATCCTTTGTTCCCATCATGTGGAATACTACATTGTCATCTGGAATATTGAAATAGAAATATACTTCCATACGACGCTCATGAGTGTGACATGGCATTGTATTCCATCCAGAACCTTCTGCAAGTTCTGTCATACCCATTGCAAGTTGGCATGATTTACATACATCTGGGTGAATATATTGATTAATAACACGTTTATTAAGTGTCTTAGCTTCTCCACATGGACGGTGGTTAGCTTTATCAAAATCAATATAATATGTCGGATATGTTGTATGAGCTGGGCATGATGAAATATAGAACTTAGCTGGATTTTTTGAATCTACAGACTCAAATACAACCTCCTTAGTTCCCATTCCTACATACATACCATCTTTGCTCTTAACATTATATTTAACACCATCAAGCGTAATTACACCGGCACCACCAATATTAATGATACCAAGTTCACGACGCTCTAGGAAATAATTAGCACGTAATTCATCACAAGTTTCAAGCTTTAAAGCTTTCTTAACTGGTAGAACACCACCAGAAATAATACGATCTTGATGAGAATAAACTAATGATATTTCATCAGCTACGAAAACATCTGTCTTTAAATAATGTCTTCTTAAATCTTCAGTTGTATAATGCTTAGAATCCTCTGGATGATTTGCATAACGAACTTCCATTTTCATATTAATTTACCTCCTATTATTTTTTATATCCTAATTTATTAGATATAGTCGTTGAAGCTTTTAAAAGATCATCCTTAAGCTCATCTGTAAACTCGAAATCACAAGGAGCTTTATAAGTTAATGCCCCACAACATCGTGATTCAAAGTTATAAATTGGAAAGCTTAAAGATTTATAATTTACATCCTCTTCTTTATAGTCTTCAGAATATCCCTTTTGCCTAGCAACCTCTATTTGACCTTCAAGCTCTTCTTGACGAATAACTGTATAAGGCGTTACTAATTCAAATTCAGGTATTTTATAATTTTGAAAATACTTATCAAATGCTAAATAACATTTTCCAATTGAATTTGAATGAAGAAAAGAAATGCTACCTCCTATCTCGAAGGTAGCATTCTTACTTTCATCATTTTCATATTTATGAACATAAACAATATTATTATCAACACGCTTAGTAATAATTAGTAAATTACCATATTTATTACCAATATTTCTAACAATAGGTTTACATACTGTTATTAATGATGAATTCTTCTGATAGGCTTGGCCAATTGCATATATTTTAGAACCGATAACATATCTTTTAGATATCTCGTCCTTGTAATACACAGCATCAGCCTTATATAAAGCTTGAAGGAAATCAAAGGCAGTTGATTTAGGAATATTTAACTCCCTACTAATTTGGGATAATGTTAATCCATTGGGGTTTTTAGAAATAAGTTCTAAAATCCTTAATATTTTATCAACTGACTTGTTGTCATTCATAGCAAATTAACGTTGAACACGTCCGTTAGCATTTCCACCTGCTAAAGATTCAACTTCCTTAACAGAAACTAAGTTGTAGTCTCCATTAATAGTGTGCTTTAATGCAGATGCAGCAACAGCAAATTCAAGAGCCTCTCCTTGAGTTTTCTTAGTCATTAATCCGTAGATTAATCCACCAGAGAATGAATCTCCACCACCAACACGGTCGATGATTGGGTTGATTTCATAACGCTTAGACTCATAGAATTCTTCACCATCGAAGATTAATGCCTTCCAACCATTGTGAGTAGCTGAGAATGATTCACGTAATGTTGAAACAACATACTTAAATCCAAATTCTTTTGCCATTTGCTTGAAAATAGTATGATATCCTGATGCATCAGTGTTTCCACCTTCAACGTCAGCTTCTGGCTTGAATCCTAAGCAAAGCTCAGCATCCTCTTCATTTCCGATACATACATCAACATACTTCATTAATGGCTTCATAACTGAAATAGCCTTCTCTGAAGTCCAAAGCTTCTTACGGAAGTTAAGGTCTACAGATACTACTACACCATACTTCTTAGCAGCAATTAAAGCTTGCTCTAGACATAATGCTGAAGCATCAGAAATAGCTGGTGTAATTCCAGACCAGTGGAACCAACCTGCATCCTTGAAAATTGCATCAAAATCGAAATCAGAAGGTGTAGCTTCTGCGATTGCTGAATGAGCACGGTCATAAACTACTACAGATGGTCTCATTGAAGCACCAGTCTCAGAATAGTAGATACCAACTCTGTCTCCACCACGAGCAATGTACTTTGTATCAACACCATAACGACGTAATGAATTTAGTGCAGCTTGACCAATAGGATTGTCAGGAAGTTTTGAAACGAATGCAGCTTCAAGACCATAGTTTGCACATGAAACAGCAACGTTAGCTTCTCCTCCACCAAAAATAATGTCAAATTGATTTGCTTGTACAAAACGAGTGTTAGCAGGAGTTGATAGACGAAGCATGATTTCTCCCATTGTAACTACTTTGTTAGAATTGAATTTTAAATTTTTCATTTTAATCTCCTTATTTTTTAATTAATCTTCAATTTTAATTTTAAATACGCACTTTTCTACAGTGCCACCATTTACATCGCACTTAGCAAGATGAATATCTTCAGGATATACTAATGCAAAGCCTTCTTCAAGAATGAAGAATACTCCTTGCTCAGCACTATACTTAGTAACATCTTTTTCAGTGTTATATGGTGTTGTAACCTTTAATGTAGGATTTGAAATATCTGTATATGCAAAATATTCTTGTCCTTTAAGTACTACTTGAAGATCCATATATTTATCATGGTTTTCAAAGAAACAATCCTCAAGTGGTTTAGCAACATATGTATCGCGGTTAACCCATACATTATCGCCATCAATAATAGTTTTTCCTTTTGGTAAAGCCATTAAATCATTGTTTAAAATATAATCAATAGCTGTATCAATGTTTTTTGATATTCCTTTATATCTTCCAATATATTTTAATTTTCCTAATATCATATAATTACCTCTGTACCTCAGCAGTACCATTTGATGCCATAAATTGCTCTATATCATCACACGATAATACACAGGCATCTCCATAAATTGTATGTTTTAATACTGATGTGTTTAATCCATACGCAACAGCATAGTGGGGATCACTAAAATCCTTTAATAATCCATGAATTACTCCAGATGCAAATGCATCTCCTCCACCAATTCTATCATATATCATAAAACGAATTGGATTTGTAATCTCAAAGCTATCCTTCGTATAGAAATAACCAGCAAGTGAGTTATCAGTAGCACTGTAAACAACACGATCAGTTCCAAATACATACGATAACTTGTACTTTTCAATCATCTTAGGGAATACATTTAGTCTCTTTTCATGCATTGTAGCATTTTCAAGACCCTCATCAAGAGGTATTTCTAGAATTGTATTGCAATCATAGAATGAAGCAAATACAACATCTACATATGGCATTATTTCCTTATACCAAGGACGTGCTTCATCAATTGTCCATAATTTAGCACGATAGTTAAAGTCAAAAGAAACCTTAACTCCATGCTCGTGGCAATATTTTGCAGCAGCTACTGCAAATTTAGCAACACGTTCATTTAATGCTAAACTAATTCCAGAAACATGGAACCAAGTAGCATCCTGGAAAACCTCATCAAAATCAAACTCAGAAAGTTCAATTCTTGTGATTGCACTATGCTTACGATTATATATTACCTTACTAGGACGACCACCAAAGCCTGTCTCCAAAAAGTATATACCTAAAATTGTAGAACCTCGAACAATATAATCAGTATGCACTCCATGCTCCATCAAGTGAGCAATTGCTCCATCACCTAATTGGTTAGGTGGAAGCTTGGACATAAAATATGTATTATGTCCCATATGAGATAAAGCAACGGCAACGTTAGCCTCTCCACCACCATAATTTGCAATATAAGAATGAGTTTGATTAATTGTTTGATGGTCTGGAGTTGATAATCTTAGCATTATCTCACCAAAAGTGATAATTTTTTCCTTCTTGGCCATATAAGCCCTCCAATATTGAAGAATTACTTCTTTAATTCAGCCTTAGCTCTGTTGAATTCAGCAACAAACTTCTTAGCTGTTTCAGTTACTAAAGCATAGTCACCCTTCTTAGCACCAGCTGTTAAAGATGAACCAGCAGATACAGCAACTACACCAGCCTTAACCCAGTCAGCAATATTATCTAAATCAACACCACCACTTGGCATTAAGTTAGCATAAGGAAGTGGTCCCTTTACGTCCTTAACAAATCTAGGTCCTAAAATATCTCCAGGGAATACCTTGATAACATCTGAACCATATTCCATAGCTGTTACAACTTCCTTAACTGTTTGAGTTCCTGGTACATATGGAACTTGATATCTATTGCAGCAGAAAGCAACTTCAGGATTGAATGATGGTGCAACGATGAATTGAGCACCAGCTTCAATAGCACCCTTACAAGTTTCAGCGTCTAATACTGAACCAGCACCGATAACTACATTCTTGTTTCCTTGGTATTTTTCTACTAAAGATTCAATGATTTTACGTGCTCCTGGAACTGTGTAAGTTAATTCAATATTTGTAACCCCACCTTCGATACAAGCATCAGAAATCTTGATAGCTTGTTCAGCACTATTTCCTCTAACTACGGCTACAACACCAGTATTAGAGATTTGATTTAAAATATCAAACTTTTTCATTTTAAAAATTCCTCTTTCTGATATATATTTACTACATCATTTTTATTATATAATTTTACATTCTAATTTGTCAATTATTAACACTCGTTTTTTCTATTTTTTCGTTCGAAATATTGAACATTTTTCTATCCTATAATAATTTTAATTATTATCTTGAATTAAACATCCTTAATGATTATAATAATGAGTGTTTTGTGAGGGATATTATGATATTTACAATTATTGTTTTTGCACTAACTTGTTTATCGCTTATACTATTTGTATTATTTAAGCCAATTATAAGTGTTAAAAAGATTCATTTTCAATCATTTTGGATTATAGCTTTATTAGGTGCACTTGTTTTAATACTTTTTAACAAAGTTCCGCTTTCCTATTTATGGGACAGTTTAACCTCAAACAGTTCAGTTAATCCACTAAAGATTTTAACTTTATTCATTTCAATTTCATTTCTATCAATAACACTAGATGAATTAGGATTCTTTAATTTTATTGCAGTTAAGTCTGTTAACCTTGTTAAAAATAACCAATGGAAGTTATTCTTCATTATCTATGCTTTAGTTGCAGTATTAACAATTTTTACATCAAACGATATTGTAATACTAACATTCACTCCATTCATTTGCTATTTCGCTAAAAAAAGTAAGATTAATCCTATTCCTTATCTTGTAATGGAATTTATAAACGCAAACACCTATTCAATGCTACTATCTATTGGTAATCCAACTAATATTTATTTATCATTAAGTTTTAATATTAGCTTCTTCGATTATTTCTTGCATATGATTATACCAACATTATTTGCAGGTATTACATCATTATTATTAATCATATTATTATTTAAAAAAGAGCTTAATAAGCCTATTTCTAATTTAGAAATTTCCCAAATACCATTAAAATATAAAAAATTAGTAATTATAAATCTGATTCATTTAGGAACTGCAACTATACTCCTAACTATTTCAAATTACATTAATTTAGAAATGTGGATTATTTCTTTAGTTTGTGCAGCATCATTATTTATATTTATCTTAATTCACACAATTATTAATAAGGATAGATTAATAGAATTTAGCTTAAAAAGGTTACCAATTAATTTAATTCCTTTTTTACTTGCAATGTTTACAATTGTAACAGCTCTTGAATATCAAGGTGTAATAGCTAGCATTGCAAACATATTTGAAAATCTATCTTCTAATTCTTATACAACAACTTTAACTTATCTTATATCATCTACAGGCTTTTGTAATATTATTAACAATATACCAATGACTGTATTTTTCTCATCAATTATTAATTCTGCAAATCCAATTTACTTAAGCCATGCTATATACGCATCAATTGTAGGTTCAAATATTGGTGCATACCTTACTCCAATAGGAGCTCTTGCAGGTATAATGTGGATGTCGATTTTAAAGAAGCAAGACATTAATTATAGCTTTGCATCATTTGTAAAATATGGTTTAATAATTGTACCGTTCGTTCTTGGTGCAGCATACTTAGGAATTATATTAGTAAATTAAAATATGTAATTAAAAAGCTGAGGGTACTCTTCAATACTCTCAGCTATATTATTCTTATAATATTATTTATTTTATTTCTTCACTGGGATTTCAATTTCACTTAACCACTCATCCTCACTATTCTTATTCCATACACCATCAATATAAACCTCACGAATATTTCCACAAATCTTATAATTATTATCCTCAATATACTTTAAGATTGCTTGATAGCTTTCCGGAAATTTAGCATATGATCCTTTATGATATATACATGCAGCTAATTGCTCGTTCTTATCCTCATATGATATAATATCACTTTTTGCTTTTGTCTTTTGGATAGCTTGACATATATTTACCTTAATATTCTCTTCATGATATCCTTGTTCTAAATACTCAATATAGCAGTAATCAGGAACTGAACATTCAATACCAAGCTTTTCCACTTCCCTGCCAATCCTTGGCATTTCATAAAAAAGATCACCATAACTTTTTAATGTTACTGTTGATTTAGCTATAGTTACCATTGGTAATGTTTTAATTAATACAGGGTTTGAGATTGTGTTAGACACTCCTCCTTGAACCTCTCATGACTTAAGTCATAAGATTCTCACTTCAATGTCCTTCGGACC
>CAMELE010000022.1 GCA_945923475.1 uncultured Mollicutes bacterium | reverse complement strand
TCCCCCTAAACCCCTTTGAATACTCAACACCAAAACAAGGGGTTATGTAACCCCTCAAAATGGTGAACATCATATCTAACCTCTTATTTTGGTATATCGCTTTCTTTATTTTAATAAATAATCTATGCATTTATTATCTAATATTTTTGAGAAAATCTCATACATCTCCTCTGGAGTTTCTTTTTTTCTTTCTGACCATCTAGATAAAACCGTGGTAAATAAAGCAAATTTAATATCAATAAAGAATATATTACTTGCATAAATATCTGCATATTTTATAATTATATTCTTAAGTACATATCCACATTGATTAGTCATAATATATACTAAATCTCTATGATTAACCCAATATTCAAAAAAATATTTTAATTGATTACTTGCATTAACTCTGTTATTTAAATATCTATGGTAATAGTAATCAAATGTAACATCTAAAATATCTAATATATTTTTATAATTCCGATAAAATGTTGATCTAGAAATATTACATTCAGCCTTAATGTCAGACACAGTAACCTCAGATAATGGCTTTCTAAGTAAAATTTGTCTTAATCCTTTATAAATCTTTACTTGAGAATCAAATGCTTTTTTATTACTCTTAAACTCAGGCATATTTACCTCCTAGCAATATTAGTGATTTGTTAGAATAATTATATATTTTAAAAAAAATATTGTCAATATTGAGAAAATTATGGAACATGTTCATAATAGAGTAATCAATACTAAGCGTCTTATTGTTACTTTCAATTCTAATAAGATTATAAGTTTAATTAAAGATTTTACAGTATAATTTTGCTATGGTATAATGAAAACTATATAAATTAAGATTATATCTAGTGTAATTATGTTTATTTTAAATGAATAATAGAATAAGCCTAATTTATGTAAGCATATTTTAGCTATAAAAACTTTAAAAATAATACAATATAAACTATGCATATTTAAAAAATGAGGGAGGATAGTATGGTACATTTAGTTTATTGTGATGACAAATCAAAAGAGTTATTAAAAATTTTAGATGGTACTAAAACAATGGTTATCAAAGGTCGGCCGGAAGAAAAATACCACATAGTAGAGTTTTTAAAATGAGACTCTATATTTTATGCAAAAAGGGACAAAAAAATTTCTGAAAAAGCTGTAGTAATTGATGTACAAAATTATGTAAAACTATCGGATGAGGAAATAACTAAGACTATTGAAGAAAACAATGGTAAATTAAAACTAACATATAAGCAAAAGGAAAGATGGCATCAGAAGTGCCTTTGCTTAATTGAATTTAATAGTGTGGAATCTATTGAGCCATTAGACTTTGAACATCAAAGCAATATGGATGATTGGTTAATTATTGAAAGAATAGAGGATGTTATTGTTGGGACAAGTATTAAATATGATTATGTAAAATCTAAGTTTTAATTAAGTTGTATAATGTCTTGATTTAATGTAAAATAGTCAAAAAAAGAATTAACGGGAGATAATATAATATGTTTACATTTGAAAAAATATTTAAGATTTATTTGTATCAAGCATAAAAATCCTCGGTTTTAAGATTTTTAAAAACGAGGATGTGAAAAATCTAGATCTTTGAAAATTTTATATGGCTATTTTTGTGGAATGAAAGATTGCTTATTCTTTAAAAGAGAAAAGATAACTCTAATTAGCTTTTTGTCTATATGACCAATTGCTACGAAATGATGTTTACCTTCATTAATCTTTTTAAGATAATAATCCTTAAATGTTTTATCCCATTTCCAAATACCAGATGAAACTTGGTGAAAAGCCCATCTTAAATATTTAGAACCACGTTTTGTTATTTTAGTATGTGATGCTTCAAATTCACCAGATTGGTAGACACTTGGATCTAAACCAGCGAATGCTAATAATTGATCTGGTGATGTAAAATTATTAATATCACCTATTTCAGATATAATCATTGCACCTGTAATGATACCAACTCCTGGAATTGAAGTTATAATTTTACCATATTCTGTTTCATTTAATTCAACTTCAATTTGTTTATTATACATTTCAATTTGAGATTGGTAGAAACGAATCATATCAATTGTGTGTTGAAGTTCGAAACCAAGATAATCTTCAGATTGTCCAATTGATGATTTGGCGGTTTCAATTATTTTAGATGCACTAACATTTCATCTATGGTGTAATATCTTATCAATACTTGATTCATGTGCTCTAGCCATCTTTTTAGGTGTTGGATATGCGTATAAGATATTTAATACAGATTCAGTATAATCTGATGAAAATAGGCTTAAAAACTCAGGAAATATCACATTTACTAGCCTTTGAAAGATTAATTTTTGTTGAGTTTGTTGCTTAACAATTGTAAATCTTTGTCTTGTTAGTGATTTTAAAGCGTCAATGTGATATGATAATAATGTATAGGGTTTGAAGTCAAAACGATTCTTATCTAGGAATCTACAGATGGCTTCGGCATCTAATTTATCGTTTTTAGTTTTACGAACTGAAGATGCCTTTATATCCATACTGGTTAAAATAGGATTGATTAAAGAAACCTGGTAGCCTTCTTTAATCAAATATAGAAGAATGTTCTTACAGTAATGTCCTGTTGATTCTAATCATATACGCACATTTGAATCTTTAGTTGACTCCACAAAATCATTAATAGAATTGTGGAGTTTTTTTAATCCTTCAATATCATTTTTGATAGTGATTGCTTTCTTAGAGAATACTTCACCTGTATCTCTTTGAATGAAAAAGTCGTGTTTTTGTGAGGCAGCGTCTATGCCTACATAGATCATAATATCTTGTCCTTTCATGATTAACACTGGTGCTACCTACAATTTCTAATCCACGTTACCTCGTTATTGATGAACCAATCACTTTCGTGTTGTAACATACTCATAACCATATAGAATTTAAAACTGTAGCTATTTCCTTTCTTAACCAGTCAAGCTGTAAGGAGACACATAATAGTCTACAGTGTTATCAAAGAAATAATAACATATATTCAATATCACTTGAATATTAAATAGATGTTTATGTATTAACATCATTAAATAATTAATACAAATATATTATACGAGGAGAAAGTATTATTATCTTAGTACAATTCTTACTAATTTAATAATACAAGCAGTATATGGATAATAAAAAAGATTTAAAAACAGCATTAGGTGCATTAGCATTTATTGGTTGTGCAATTGGTAATTTAGCTCATTTATTTTTCACAATCATTACAATTGTTGAACAAATACAAACTGGCTGGGGATTCGGGACTGATTTAGAAATGTTTGTTTTATATCCATGGTTTATTGAATTGCTAATATGCTTGCCAGCTATAGCTGTATATATAGTGTATATTTTGATTTTTCCTAATAAACCGTTTCTTAAATGGCTTTTAGTGTCTGATACCCTGTTATTTGGGGCAATAATTATTCAAATTCTAATTACTAACGTATTTATATTTATGTAAAGAAAAAAGTCGATTTCTCGACTTTTTATTTTTAATTGACTTTTGCACCAAATGGAGCTAGAACTAATTTACCCATTTTAAATGCTTGCTTTCCTAGTGGAATACCTATAATTGTAATGCACAAAATTACGCCTATAAAATAGTAGGCAATACAGTTGATTAATCCACCTAATAAAATCCAAATAACATTAGCAATTGGGTGTGCTCCAAAATTAGAATCAACAGTTTTTCCAAATGGAGTTAGCACAAGATGTGCGAATTTAAACAATTGTTTTCCAAATGGAATACCAATAATTGTAATACAAAATAAAACTCCTTCTAAAACAAAGCCGATTGCAGACCAAAGTCCTATGAACAAAAACCAAATAATATTTGCAATTGTTTTCATATGTAAATCTTTTCCTCCTTTGTTAAACTATATCATATATTATTAGATTTGTAAAATTTTATCGTTTAAATGATTGGATAATATTTATTTGACTAGAAATATTTGTTATAATGAAACAAAAAGGAGAGATTAATATGATTGATAAACGAGGTAACTACTCGGTGCATGTAAATGCTAACTAGTGCATCGAGTTATATGTAGTTAGCTTATGCACCTTAAAATGCAAAAAAGATAATATATTTAAAATAAGGAGCATAATTAAAATGAAAGAAGAAACAATAAAATATTTATTAGATGAAGAAGCACATGCGTTTAAAGGGTGGGACTTTTCATATTTAAAAGGAAGGTGGAGTTCAGAGAAACTCCCTTGGAATTTTAATACGTTTGTTAAAGAGTATCTTAAAGATAGTGACAATATATTAGATATGGGAACTGGCGGAGGAGAACTTCTATTAAGCTTTAAGCATCCATATGAAAAAACATCTGTAACAGAGGCATATAAACCTAATATTAAGCTATGCCAAGAAATACTGGCTCCGTTAGGAATTAAGATTTATCCAATCGAACAGGATGATATATTGATAAATGTTCCAACTGATTTTTATGATATAGTTTTAAATCATCATGAATCATTTTCACCATCTGAGGTTAAAAGAGTACTAAAAGAAAATGGTATATTTATTACTCAGCAGGTTGGTGCATATAACAATAATGACTTAGCAACATTTTTTGACTCGAATCATAAAATTCAATTTCCTAAAATGACACTAGATCAAACGGTTAAAAGTCTTGAGGATGAAGGATTTGAAATTGTTTTTAAGAATGAGTATTACCCTAAAATAAAGTTTTTTGATTTAGGTGCTATTGCATTTTTTGCAAAAATAATCCAATGGGAATTTATTAATTTTAGTGTTAAGGATAATCTAGATAAGTTTGAAGTGCTAGAAAAACGATTAAAAGATGATGGATATATTGAGTCTACTGAGCATAGATTTATGATAATAGCAAAAAGGAAATAAAACTAAGACCTTTTATGAAAAAACCTCATAATTAGGCATTGTTTCTTATTTCTTATTTGATTCCGCAAAAATGGGATGTTTCTTTTTGGGCTTTACTACAACATGAATTATACCAGTATTGTTGTAGATGTTTTTAATCTTTTCTTTTAATTCACTTATATCTTTATTACTAATTACTTGTATATCCTTACTCAAAATAATCACCAATTGGATATCCAGAAACAATTTTTCTTATGAATAGTATAACACTACCATCGTTTAATTTTTCTTCAGATAAAATTTGAATTTTATCTTTGAATTGTTCCTTATAGTTTTGAAGTTCATTATAAACTTTAGATAAAGCTTCATCTTTTGAGAACCTTTCATCTAAAATAAAATGAATTGTTTCATATAAACATGCACTTAAAACACGCTTCATAGTATTCCTCCTTTTCTAGAGTTATACACTAAATATATGCTTTGACATATTATTGTAGATGATAATCTTCCTTAAATATTTTATCATTAAATTTTTATTGATGTAAATAAAAAAATTTATATTTGAAATATATATAAATAGTTGAAACTAAACCATTATTTAGCTAAAATATAGACAGATACTAAGAGTTCAGAAAAGGGGAATAATTTTATGTTTGATTTTGATTACTTTGCACCAACTGAGGTCTGCTTCGGTAAGGATAGCTTATCTAAACTGGGAGAACTTTTAAATAGAAATAACGCTAAAAAGGTACTTGTTCATTATGGTCAAAATAGTGTTATCAAGAGTGGGCTATTAGACAAGGTTAAAGGCATTTTAGATGACAATTGTATAAACTATGTTTTGTTAGGAGGAGTTGTGCCTAACCCTAGATTGTCATTAGTATATAAAGGAATAGATTTATGTAAAGAAGAGAATGTTGATTTTATTTTAGCTGTTGGTGGTGGAAGTGTCATTGATTCGGCCAAAGCAATTGCATATGGAATGAAAAATGATGGTGATGTTTGGGATTTTTATGCACATACAAGGAAGCCTTTAGCATCTATGCCGATTGGTTGTGTTGTAACTATTGCGGCGGCAGGTAGTGAAATGAGTGATAGTTCAGTTATAACTAATGATAAAACGAAAGAAAAAAGAGGCTGCAATAGTGATTTATGTCGTCCTAAATTTGCTATCATGGATCCTACGTTAACATTGACTTTGCCTGATTATCAAACAGCATGTGGATGTGTCGATATAATGATGCATACACAAGAACGCTATTTTACAGCTGGAAAAAATATGGAATTAACAGATGCTATTGCAGAAGGATTAATGAAAACAGTGATGAAAAACGCTCTAATATTAAAGGATGATCCTAAAAACTATGATGCAAGAGCTGAAATAATGTGGGCATCAAGCCTATCACACAATGGCCTTACTGGTTGTGGTAATGGCGGAAATGATTTTGCATCACATGCCCTTGAGCATGAACTAAGTGGTATGTTTGATGTTGCTCATGGTGCTGGATTAGCTGCTATTTGGCCAAGCTGGGCAAGGTATGTTTATAGGAATTGCCTTCCAAGATTTAAAAAATTTGCTATTAATGTAATGAATGTTGAGGATAAAGGTAATGACTTAGAAATTGCACTCAAGGGAATTGAGGCAGTAGAGCATTTTTATCGTGAAATTAACATGCCAACAAATTTTAAAGAATTAGGAATAAATCTAACAGAAGAGCAGATGATTTCTCTTGCTAAATCATGTAGTAGAGCCACCGGTGGCCATAGAGGATCTGCTAAGGTTCTTTATGAGGAGGATATGTTAAATATCTATAGAAGTGCTAATGAATAGATTTAATACAATCTAGATTAAAAAGAAGGCTGAGATTATGAAAAATAGATTTTTTGGTAAATATTATAAATTTATTAGCGAAAATGGCTTTTCCTTTGCTATCATTGTTGCTAATTCAAATGAAGGTAAAACAATTCAACTAATTACTTCAAATAAATCATATAGTATTTTAGATGTAGATCAAATAAATATTATAAATGATAATCGTATTGATTTTAATGTTATTCAAGAGAATTTAACATTTATAGGTAGTATTAAGCTTGGCGAGCTTCATCCACTTAGAAAAAAGGTTATGGGACCATTTACACATATTCCTTTTATGGAATGTCGTCATAATATTTATTCAATGTATCATACATTAAGTGGAAATATTGAATATAATAACGTTAATTATTCATTTGAAAATGGATATGGTTATATTGAAGGGGATAGTGGTGTTAATTTCCCTAAAAAATATATTTGGTATAATTCTGTAAAGCCTAATCAAGCAATTACTCTAGCCATTGCTACAATACCTTTATGGGGCATTAATTTTATTGGAGTTTTATGCTTTATTAAAACAAAGGATAAGGAATATTATTTTTGTACCTGGAATAGGGTTAAAATAAAAGAACTTTTATCCGGTCATATAAGCTTAAAAAAAGGGAAATATTCTCTTGATATAAAAGTAGATGAAATTGGGGGGCATAATTTGTCTGCACCTGTTAAAGGTCAAATGACAAGGTATATTAAAGAAAATATTGCTGTTCCTAGTAAATATACTTTATTTTTTGGTGATGAAAAAATATTAGAAGAAGATGATTCATTATCTTCATGCGAGTGGATGTGGGATTAACAATTATTTTAAATCCTAAAAACAGTAGGTATGGATGAAATTATTTTTCCATACTTTTTTCTGTTGTAAAAATATGATATTATAAAATTAAAGAAAAGAAGAATTAGGGTGGTTTTATGAGGCGTTTTTTTAGTAATAAAATACAATTTATTTGTTATGCTATTGTATTTTTATTTATTTCCTTGTTGCAGGTATTAGCATTATCGATACCTTTTGAATCAAGATTTGGCTTTAATAATGTTTGGTGGTGTGTTGATTTCCTTGTCGAATATCCAGAAACAATTGCTAGCTTTTTTGCTGTGGTTTTTTTTGGCTTAAACATACTTTTGTATAGTATATTTTATTTACTATTTTTTCTAAAGCGCCATAAGCTAATTATAGGTGGAGCTTTATCTTCATCAATTAGTACACTTGCTATGACAATTATTTTTTCATCTTTTGATTTAGGTGCTGGATTTAGTAGATTTTGTTTAGTGTTTGGCTTTATCATTTCCTTATTATTAATTGGATATTATGTTTTAGCATATATATTTGTATATAGAAACGAAGAAAAAGAAGATGGAAACATTAAAAAAGAAAAGATAGGTAATAATCAAAATATAAAGGCTCTTGTAATTGCAACCGTTTCTATAATATACTTCATAATAGCATTTTTTATTCCAATATTTTTTTATGAGAATAAGACAAATTATTTACCAATTCAAGCCTTATCCACATTAAATATTCCAGCATTTATCACATTTATAGTTTTATTTTTAGGAATTATTTATGATTTAATTTTACTTACAAAGATTATTTCTAATTATGGAAATGTAAATATGATAAGATGGACTAAAAGATTAGTGGTGTATAATTTTATCTTCTTCATATTTTATTTTTTATCCGGTCAAATAACTGCATTTGTTTTAAATTTAACAAAAAGAAATGCATATTCAGTAAGCTATATTTTATTTATAATTGCTTCTGCAGTCTATATTATATTTTCAGTATTGTTTAAAGCTGATCAAAAGCTTAGCACAAAAAAACGCTATCCAATTGTTGAAATTTTGATATATACAGTTGTATTTTCTATTATTCCTCTAATCTGCTTGAAGCTTAATATGCTATCTGTTTATTATAATGATGAATTAGCTTTAAGTCTAAATGGCTATGATATTCTTGTTGACTATATGAAATTAGGAACTTCATATCGATTACAGGCGTTTATTATTTTGACCATTTTAATTGTTGATTCGTCATTTCTTGTACTAAGCCTATCAGCATTTTTCTCTAGAAATAAGGCGTTTTATAAGCTATCTATTTCATCAATACTATTTAATTCAATAGCTGTATTATTGGTAGGCTTATTTAGTAAGTACTATGAAATAATTCAATCAATGAATGCTACAATGATAAAGTCTATTCTTGAAAACTACAATATACAGATTCCCGTTAGCATTGATTCTATGTCTGTTTCTAGTCAAACTATTTATATGACTATAGTAATAGTTGTATTATTAATGATTTTAATAATTACGAACCCATATAAAAAACTCACATATAATAATGAAATATATAATGAACAAGCAAACAAAGAATTAGATCTTTCCGAAAAATATGAAAATAAGGCAGAAATGAATGAAAACTTAAATTCATTTGATCCATGTCCTGCATTTACAGAAATAGATAGTAGTATTAAGTCATATAATAAGGAATTAATTTCATGTAAGGCAAATCAGCTTACTAATCCTTCCCTTTCTATGATTGCAAATTTTGTTGTTGAATATGCTCGAGATTCAAGGCTGCATCTTTCATATACAGTTGAAGACATCGCTACTTTTATTGCAGGCCTTGGGGCTACAAAATTATCAATTCTTCAAGGTATGTCTGGTACAGGAAAAACAAGCTTACCTAAAATATTCCTTGAGGCTTTGATGGGAAATTGTGAAATTGTTGAGGTAGAATCATCCTGGCGTGATAAGAATGAGCTTTTAGGATACTATAATGAGTTTTCTAAATCATATACACCCAAGAAGTTTACTCAAGCTTTATATAAGGCATCATTAAATGAAGAAAGAATAACCTTTATAGTTTTAGATGAAATGAATCTTAGCCGTATTGAGTATTACTTTAGTGATTTCTTATCACTTATGGAAAATGAGGAGGATAAGAGAGAAATTAAGCTTTTAAATACACCAATTTATAGGACAAATAATGGTAAAATTGAAGAGTATCAGAAATTATATCACGGTCACACTCTTAAGATTCCTAAAAATGTATGGTTTATTGGTACTGCCAATCGCGATGAATCAACATTTGAAATAAGTGATAAGGTATATGATAGAGCAAACACAATGAATTTTAACAAGCGTGCAAAGAAAATATCTGAATATGGTCCTGTAAAGAGTCCGAGATACTTATCATACGATGATTTTATCAAAGCTTTGAATAGTGCGAAAAACAACTTTAGTTTTGACATTGATTCATGTGAAATCATTTCCGAGGTTGAAAAAATATTAGCTCCATATAATATTTCATATGGAAATCGTATAGCTCGTCAAATTGAGGATTTTGTAAGAATTTATTGCTCATGCTTCACAAATGGAGAGGCTATGATAAATGATGCTGTAGAGCGTATTATATTAAGTAAGGTTGTAGCTAAATTAGAGAATAAGAGTGTCGAAAATAAAGATGCTTTAATTGCACAATTTAATAGATTAAAGCTATATAAGTGCAGTGAGTTTGTCTCAAAGCTTAATGAGGATTAATTATGATATCTTTTAAAGATAAAAGAATTAAGGATTTAGTAGCTGCCTACGATGGTATTAAAAAATTTTGTCGTGAATATAATAATATTAATTATTTTGAATTTGATTATTATACAGTTAATAATGTAAATTTGTTTACAATTATTGAAAATTTTGAATTTGATTTGGTTGATAAAACAATCGAGAATATGCTAAATGCAATAGGTGCGATTAAAAGAATCTTTGCTAAGCCAATAATTCATTTAAAAGATAACGATGAGATTTTGCCAGTTGAATCTGTTAGAGCTGTTAATAATGAAACAATTACACACGCCACTATTCATAGTGAGCTATGGGAAACCATTACAAGTGATAATAACATTAAGCCAAGGAAATTGCTAACAAGAAATAATCAAGATGATTATCAAATATATGAAAATCAAATTTTTGCCTATACAGTTAATATTATGCTAGCTTTTTTAAAGGATAATATAAAAATATACAAGGAATTTATGTATAATAATCGAAATCTTAATTTTGATTTATTAGACAGGCTTAATCATATTAATTATTACCTAGCATTAGGAAAACTACATACAGGATATATTCGTAATCTTGAGAAGTATTATGGGATTATTGATAGAGCAATAAATCGAATGCAATATATCTATAATATTTTAAAATCTAGACTTAATCGTCCAGTCTATAAGATTAATAAAAATGTTATTTTAAATAAAAAAATTGTCGTAAGAAAAACAAATATTTTAAAAATGCATAAGGATTATCATAAGGTATATAAGCTTTTATGCTACTTTAATGATAAAAGAATATCAGATTATTATGACGATAAGCAAGATGAAATCAAAGAGGAAAGCATTAAGTCATTTTTTGATAGCTATTTTTATTTTTTAGAGGTAATGACAATATTTTCTATAGGTCACTTTAATTTTAAAATGAATCAGGATCAAAAAATTAATTTTGAGAATTTAGATATCAACTTTAGCTTTAAATGTTGGAATTTAACTGTTAAAAGTAAATCAATTAATAATATTAGATTTTTAGAATTAGAAGCTTGGGCAACTAAGCATTATAAAACTCTTATTTTTATTAAGCCAGGAAACAATAACAATATGGTTTTTGAAGCTATAAAGGAATATTATAATGCAGACGAATATGTATTATGTAGTCCATATTATATCCAAGATGCAATAATGATTAGTATTACAAATATTGATTCATTTAGGAGATTACAACAATTATTACTTAAAATGATGATATATTCTGATGATAATCACAATGTTTGTCCTTTCTGTGGAGATGAACTCGAGAAAGAGAATGATAAATTTGTTTGTAATAGCTGTAAAACCGTCATTGGATTAGATTTATGTCAAATAAAAAATAAGCAGTATTATTATTCAGAAATTAAGGATTATAAGCAGTTTGTGGAAGTGAAGAGACTTATTAATGAAGATTTTGATGCTCAATTTTCTAGCGATAGTGAGAGTATAATGCATTATCGTAACATTACAAAATTAGACGAAAATATGAGAGTTATATGTCCAATTTGTCATAAATGTCATCAAAACAAATAAGAAGAAGGTAAAAAATAATGGAGTATGTTATAGGAATAATTGCGTATATATTATATTTTATGTACGACTATAATAGTATTCATAAGCAAAGGAAAATATTAAAAACCTTTTTCCTTTTAGGTACTATTTTATTAGTTGGATCAACCGTATATGCAACAGTAAAATATTTTAAATATAGTAATTTAATGATTATTCTTATATCATCAATATGTGGTTTATTATTTCTGGCTTTGTTAATTTATACCTTGTTTTTTGCTATTCCGTTTGATTCTACATACGTTTATCAAAGTGAGGGTAGATTGGCATACACAAAAGGAATGTATTCAGTCTGTAGACACCCGGGGATGTTATGGTTTTTGGGCCTTTATATTTGCTTGTCAGTTTTAACCTATAATCCTATAGGAATATGGTTTTATGGATTAATGATTTTAGGAGATTTATTTTACATTATATATCAAGATTATTACATTTTTCCACTAACGTTTGTTAACTATGCGGAATATAAGAAGACAACCCCATTTTTAATCCCTTTTTTAAAAAGGAGGAAGCATAATGACTAATAAGAAAAAACAATGGAATAAGTATTGTGGATTTTTAGATCTATCGATAGATAATTATATGGAAATTCAAAAGAATTGCTTGAATAAGCAAATTGATGTCTGGTTAAAATCAAATTTAGCTAAAGAAATTATAAATGATAGTAATGTAAATGCTAGTAATTTTAGAAGCAAAATTAATTTAACCACTTATTCAGATTATGCAGAAATTTTGCTGAACAAAAATGATGATGATTTACCTAGTAAGCCAAAAATTTGGATTCAAACTACCTGGGAGGGCGGTACAAAGCCAATCAAATTAGCTCCTTATTCTCAAGAAATGCTTGAGACATTTCAAAATAATATTCTTGCTAGCTTGATGTTAGCAACGAGCTCTAAAAAAGGAAAATATAGCTTTAAAATGAATGATAAAATGCTTTACGGTTTAGCTCCTCTTCCCTATTTAACAGGTCTTTTGCCAAAACTATTATCCAACATAACTAATATAAAGTTTTTACCTTCGTCTGATAAAGCATCAGAAATGAGCTTTTCACAAAGAAATAAGGAAGGCTTTAAGCAAGCTATTCACAGTGATGTAGAGATTTTTTTTGGACTTGGTAGTGTTGTAAATGCAGTTTCTAAATCTTTATCCTTGCTAAATCAAAAATCAAAAGATAAGCAGAAGCATGAGTCTATTTTTAAATTTAAGCCTCATATGCTAAAAAGGCTTGCTGTTGCAAAGCTTAAATGTAAATTTAATCATCGCGGTATTTTACCTAAGGATTTGTTTCACTTGAAGGCTTTAGTTGTGGCTGGTACAGATAATTGCTACTACAAGGATGATTTAGAAAAAATGTGGGGTGTAAGACCTATTGAGATTTTTGCTGGGACTGAGCCTTCATTAATTGGTATGGAAACATGGTCCAAGGATGGCTTGTATTTTTTCCCTAACGCCTGCTATTATGAGTTTATTAAGCTTGAGGATACAATTAAGAATAAGCTTGAAAAAAACTATGTTCCTAAAACATATCTAATGAATGAGGTTGAAGTAAATCAAAAATATGAACTTGTAATTAGTAGCTTTGATGGTGGGGCGTTTGTCCGTTATCGTTGTGGTGATATTTATGAATGCCTTGCACTTGGTTCAGATGATGATAGTATAAGAATTCCAAGATTTAAATATTTAGATAGAATTCCGTGGATTATTGATATTGCTGGTTTTACTAGGTTTACAGAAGAAGAAATAACAAACGTTTTCAAGCTAAGTCAAATAAGAGTAAATGACTGGATGGCAATAAAAGATACTAATACAGATAATAAGCCTATTGTTAGACTCTTTCTTGAATTAGAACAGGAAATGGATAAAGCCATTTTACTTGATAAACTTGAGCAAGCTTTTTTAAAAATCGATGAAGATTACGTTGGAGTAAAGAAAATTTTAGGTACTAATCCATTAGAACTTGAGATACTTGCTAAGGGAACAATTAATAATTATAAGTCCATAAATCCCAGCTTTTTGCGTGTTAATTCGATGGATAAGGATATTTTAAAATTTATAAAACAGTAATTTATTAATATTTAATTATTAAAATAGTTTGTTTAGTTGCAACATACGTTTATTTTGTTGCAGCTTACTTAAAATTAATAGAAATGAATTTATTTTTCATCTATAATGATGTTGTCTTCTAAGAAAGATAAGTAAATTAGGGAGATTAAAATAAATAATAATTCAATTCTATTCAATTCGTAAAATGAAGCTAAGTTTTTTAGAAAGCAAATGGGAGTTTGGCATCTAAACACTTACTTCATTTTTTCATTTATACGAGGGGATGAAAATATGATTGATCAAATTAAGAATTATATAGCATCGAACGCTAGTAATAAACTTAGTAGCTTTAATAGTAAATTAATTAAGACAAATTCACCTATATATGGTGTAAGAACTCCGCTATTAAGAGATATAGCAAAGAAAATTGCAAGCGGTGCATATAAACTATTTTTAGAAGAATGTGATAATTCATCATATGAAATTACATTGATTGAAGGATTTGCAATTGGCTATGCAAAGATGTCATTAGATGAAAAATTCTATTATATGGATAGATTTATTCCTAAAATAGATAACTGGGCAGTTCATGATGGCTTTGTTTCATCTTTAAAATTTACTAAAAAGAATCCTGCAGACATGTATGAATATTTAATGAAATATGTTAATAGTAAAAAAGAATTTGAGATTAGATTTGTAGCAATAATGCTAATGAGCTATTATATTAATGATAAATATATAGATAATGACTTGGATATTATTTCTAGATTAGACATCAATACATACTACGCGAAAATGGGAGTAGCGTGGTTTTTATCAAGAGCGGCATCAAAATATAAAAATAAAGTTTTTGAATATTTATTAAAAGAAAAAGATAAACAATTAATAAGTATGACAATTCGAAAAATTAGAGATTCATATTTAATCGATCAAGAATTTAAAGATGAAATTATGCAATTAAAAAAGTGAATATCTTTTTATTCTTAGATATTCACTCGATTTTTATTTTTTGCAAAAATTATCTCTAATTGAAATCAATTCACTTTTGTTGAAGTTATATTTTTTCATGCAGAAGTGGCATAAAACCTCTGCTTTTTCATCTTCATTAATGATTTTTGTTAGTTCATCGTAACCTAAAGTTGCAATACCTCTTGCAAATCTTTCCTTAGAACAATCACATTCGTATTTGATTGGATTAGTTTCAAGGATATGATAATCACCACCAGAAACATCATTTATTATCATTTCTGGAGTATATCCTTCGCTAATCATTTGAGAGACAGGTTTAATATTATTAAGTCTTTCTTCGATTTTGGTGATTACCTCTTCAGGACATCCAGGCATTAGCTGTAGAATAAATCCACCTGCTGCACTAACTGAGTTGTCAGGATTAACTAGGACTCCAACCCCGACAGAAGAAGGAATTTGTTCAGATGATGCAAAATAATATGTAAAATCGTCTCCGATTTCACCAGTTTGCAAATTAGCAATAGATGTAAATGGCTCACGCATATTTAAATCTTTAGTTACTACAATATCACCATCAGTACCAACACCCTTGCCAACTGCAAGATGTCCATCATTATATTGTAAGAAAACCTCAGGATTGTGAATTGACCCCTTTACAGTTCCGTATGAGGCCTCGATAATCATTTGGCCAATTGGTCCACCACCATCAATTTTAACAGTTAGATGTTCACCCATTTTATACATTAAGCTCATCATCGCAACTACACTTAGGCTTCTTCCAAGTGCGGCAGTAGATGTTGGCCATGTACCATGTAGTTTACGGGCTTCTTCACACAAAGTAGTAGAATCGCAAGCATATATTCTAGCATTATTGTTGAAACAATACGCTTTTACTGTATAATCTTTTTTTTCCATATATATTATCTCCTCGTATAAAAATAGCATACTTATTTTAGCACATTAATAGTTTTTTTACTATTAAATAAGATTGAAAACGTTTTTTTATAATTATTTTTCAAAAAACATTTGACATTGTATATTAATAATGTATAATGAAAACACCAATAGACAGCAAAGATCGAAGAAATTCGTGAGTATAAAATCTTAACTGTCTACTCTAGGGTAGACTTTTTTATTGGTAAATTTGCAAAGATAGTTTAATAATTTGAACTTGAGTATAATTATGTTAGGGCCAAATGGTGATTATCATAATTATTGGTCTAACATTAAAAATGAATTTGTATGAGGACCAATGATCAAGTTTGGTCCTTTTTCTTTGCTTAATTTGGAGGTTAGGAATGAAAGTCCGACGAAATGTTTTGTGTAGTATAAGAAAAGTACAGGAAACAAAATAAAATAAATGAAATAGAAGAATGGAGAATATATAAAATGAAAAAAATTATTAATTATGTTGGTTTAGGTATTTTAGCAGCTGCTAGTTCGTTAGCACTTGCTTCATGTGGTGGAGATTCAAATGCTGAAAAGTTAGTTGATTGTACTGTTGATGTTTCAAATATTAGTTTTTGTCAAAAGGGTAAGTTAACTGTTGGTATGTCAACTGACTTCGCACCAATGGAGTTTATTGATTCAACAAAGAGTGGTCAAGATCAATTTGTTGGTGCTGATGTTACATTTGCTAAAGCTTTAGCTCAAGCATTTGGATTAGAGCTAGAGATTAAGGCTATGAACTTTGATTTAATTTTACCATCTGTAGATGCTGGTACAATTGACGTAGCTATTTCCGGATTCTCATATACAGCTGATAGAGCCGCATCTGCAACTCCAACAAAGTGTTACTGGTCAGAAGGTGACGGTGGACAGGTTGTTATCGTTAAAAAATCAGATTTATCAAAGTATCAAACTTTAGAGTCTTTAAATAATTCAACAACTAAAATTGGCGCTCAAACAGGATCACTTCAAGTTACTTTAGTTCAAACATATATTCCAAATGCCACATTAAATAAGACTACTAATATCGATGATGCAATTACAGCTCTAAAGGCTGGATCACTTGATGGTCTTGCATGTGCGAAATCTGTAGCGGAGCAAAAATTAGTTCTTGATAATTCCCTTGCAATTGTTCCAGAAGCATTTAATGCAGAAGAATATGAAGGAAACTTTGCGTGGGTTAAGCTTGGAAATACAGCACTAAAAAATGCAATTGATACAGTTATTGACAAAATTACACAAGATAACTTATTTGCAGGTTGGGTTGATGCTGCAAAGGCTTTACAATTAAATCTTGGAGATAAAGCAGAAGAACTTGTTCCTGAAGAATAAGATGAAGAGGAAGAATCCTCCTAATTAATAATACATATATGCATAATTATGAAATATAGTTTTACAAGGGCGTAAAACTATATTTTTACGAAAGGATGATAGAATGAAAAAAGCGTTTAGGAAAATATCATTTGTACTGATAATAGGTTTAATGTGCTTCTTTATTATTAATAATTTTAATAAAAAAAGTGATAAAACTGTTGATGCTGCAGTAGATAACTCTAAAGTTACAATTAATTTAATAAATAGTAACCCTAATTACGGCAATGTATACTACAGTATATTTGATGGTTCGGATTATAAAGGAAAGTATGAGTCTGGTACCTCTGTTGTGGCAGGTACTAAAATAAAGATGTACTATGAACCAAATGATGATTTGAAAATGACATATTTTTGGGCTAATTCTAATGGCGCAACATATACTGTAACAGAAGGATATGATAAATCTTATTTTGTTAAAACTGTACTTAAGGATTTGACAGTTTATATTGGGGCAATGACTGAAAATGACCATCTAGTAACATATTATGAAACATCCTCAACTGAACTTGCAGGTATAATTGGATTTTCAATAGTTGCAGATGGACAAGAGGCTGATACATCAAATGTTATAGTTCCTCATAGAAGAGGTTTTGATTTTAAGTATTTTTCCGAGGATTTAACAAATGTTACAAAGGATATGATTGTTTATCCAGTATACAATTCAAATATTTTTTCAATATTTAGAGATTATTGGACATTATTTGCAAAGGGATTAGGTATTACAATTCTACTTGCTGTAATATCTATTGCTTTATCACTTGTTCTTGGAGCATCTTTATGCTTAGGTAAGATTTCTAAAAATAAGCCATTATCAATTATCTGTAGCTCATATATTGAATTAATTCGAGGAATACCTTCATTACTATTATTACTATTAATATATTGCATTGTTGGTCCAACAAGAATTCACATTGGGTCATTTTTCTCTACCGAAGTCATATCTTGTATCTTGGCGCTATTTTTAAATAGCTCAGCTTATACAGCTGAAATATTTAGATCTGGTATTCAGGCAGTAGATGTTGGTCAAACTGAGGCAGGTAGAGCACTAGGCTTATCAAATTGGCAAGTATTATCTAAAATAGTTATTCCACAAGGATTAAAAAATGCCTTACCATCCTTAGGAAATGAGCTTGTAATGATTATTAAGGAAACGTCACTTGCATATTCAGTTAATAGTGCAATTGGAGAATTAATGTCAGCTAAGGTTACAATCACAAGTATTACAGGAGATTCTCTATCACCATATATCATAATTGCAATAATATACTTTATAGTAACATTTAGCTTATCACGCTTAATTATGTATTTAGAAAAGAGGTTGGCTAACTAATGGAAACCATAATTTCAATAAAAAATGTTTGTAAAAGCTTTGGCAATCTTGATGTATTAAAAGGGATTGACTACGAAGTTCATAAGGGCGAGGTTATATCAATAATTGGTGCATCAGGATCAGGTAAATCGACATTGCTTCGATGCCTAAACTTACTTGAAACTCCAACCAGTGGTGAGATTTCATTTGAAGGAGATATTCTTTTCAAAAGTGATACTGCTCCATTAAAGGCTTTACTTAAAGAATATACAAAAGACAAAGATGCTAAGACACTAAAGGCTGATGTGCAGTATTTAGAATTAAAGAAGAAAATTGCAGCCTCTATAAAATCAGATCGAATTCAAAAGAAAACAATAGATAAGAATTTAAATATTCATCGTCAAAAAATGGGAATGGTATTCCAGCATTTTAATGTATTCCCTAATATGACATGCTTAGAAAATATTGTATTGGCTCCGGAAATGACTAAGAAGTATTCGAAGGAAGAAGCTACAAGAATAGCTCACGAGCTATTAGAAAAGGTTGGCTTGGCTGATAAGGCTAATGTTAAGCCTACAAAACTTTCTGGAGGTCAGAAGCAACGTTTAGCAATTGTTCGTGCGATGGCGATGAATCCGGATGTAATGCTATTCGATGAACCAACATCAGCTCTTGACCCTGAAATGGTTAAAGAAGTCCTTGATGTAATAAAGGAGCTTGCAAATACAGGAATGACAATTGTAATTGTTACACATGAGATGGGATTTGCAAAGGAAATCTCAGATAAAGTAGTATTTATGAGTGAGGGAGTAATTGGAGAAGAGGGTACTCCTGATGAAATATTTAACCATCCTCAAACCAAACGTCTTCAAGAATTTCTATCAAAAGTATTGTAATAATGATATAATAAAGGAGCTAATAGATAATTTAGCTCTTTTATTTTCGAGGTGAATTAATGGATATTATATGTGAAAAAACTAGTATATTGAAGGAATATTTACTTGAAAAATACTCTAAAAAATATGTTAGATATTTAAAAAGACAAAATGCAAGATTTATGATAAATGGAAAAATTTCTCGATTAAATGAAATTGTTTCATATGGTGATGAAATAAAAATTGAATTTGAAGGTATAATTAATAAGGAAGAAAAACTATTTAATTATGATTTGAACATTGTATTTGAAAATGATGATTTTATGATTATAAACAAACCATCAGGTCTAAATACTATTCCATCTAAAAAAGAACCTATTTGTAGCATATATAATGCGGTGTACACGTATTTATTAAATAATAATAAATTAAAAACGATTCATATCATTACAAGACTAGATAAGGATACATCTGGGCTTGTATTAATAGCACTTAATAAAGAAACTGCACTTTTTTTGAATAAAAACCATCATAACATCCATAAAATATATTATGCAGAGACTGAAGGTATAATCTTAGAAAATGAACTGATAATTGATAAACCAATTAAGAAGGATTTAAATTCGACTAAAAGAATAATAGCAGATGATGGGAAGAGGTCATTAACGCTAGTAAATGTGAAAAAAAGGAAAGATAAAAGCACATTAATTGAGATAAAATTATTAACAGGAAGAACTCATCAAATTAGAGTTCATATGGCATCAATAGGGCATCCGCTAATTGGAGATGTATTATATGGAAGTGGTGGAGATTGCCTTCACCTATCATGCCAAAGTTTAAGCTTTTCTTTAAACAACAAGGATTATACCTTTAATATAGAGCCTCCAGTTTGGATGATATTATAAAAAAATATAGATTATTTTTAACGATTTTTTTCTTTTCCTTTCTAATTATTGCTCTTGTATATTTTATACCTGATATATATAGGCTTAAGGATTATGAAACAAGAGTAAGATTTATTGAATATATAAAAATGAAGGGTTTTTGGGGATATACTATCCTCGTATTATTAAATGCATTGCAGGTTATAATAGCACTACTTCCTGGTGAGGTGTTTGAAATAGCTTCGGGTGCTATATTTGGTCCTGTATTAGGACTTGTTATTGTGGAACTTGGTGTTGCGTTAGGAAGCTTTATAATAATATATTTAATTCGACTACTCAATCTAAAAATAAATATAGAAAAGCTTAAGCCTATATGGCTAAAAAACATTTTGACTGAAAGCAGTAGACTTAAGACAATGATTTTTTTCTTGACTTTGATCCCTGGCCTGCCAAAGGACATATATGTATATTTCATCGCGATGACTGATATTAGTACATTTGATTTTTTGTTAATAAATGCAGTTGCAAGAATTCCTTCTATTTTATCGTCTACATTGATTGGAGCTTCCGTAATAAAAGGAAATTATAGGTTAGCAGTTTTTGTATTTATTGTAGAATTAATTATTTCGCTATTTGGAATTTTATACAATAAGAAAATAGCACATTTAATTTCATCTAAGTATAAAAATAAAAAAACTTCAAACAATATAGCTGAAAGGAATGATAAAATGTCAGAAATTAAATGCTTAGCTACTAATTGTGGATTTAATGAGAATTGTCATTGTCATAAAAAGCACATAAAGGTTGAAGGCTTGTTTTCTAGGTCAAAACTTGGGACCTTTTGCCAATCATTTAGGAATCCTATCGATGAAAATATGTTCAAAGAAGAAATGGCTGAGGAAATGTTTAATGATGAAGCTGGAGTTAAAATAGGGTGCTCAGCAAATTATTGTATATATAATAAGGATAATTATTGCAAGGCAAAAAAAATTAGTATTGGTTCAAAAAATGCTAAATATCGTAGTGAAACCCAATGTGACTCGTTTGAACTTAAATAAATTATTGCTGGATTATGGTCCAGCTTTTTATTTTTTTACATAAATTCAAATAATTTTCATATCTTATATATGAGAATAAATATATTTTGGCACAAAAGTGTTGACAGTGCAAATTATAAGTTGTATAATTTATTTGCACTTAGGGAATAAGTGTGCTAAATGAGGTGATTGGATGTTATCAAACAGACAAAAGCTAATTCTTAAAGCAATCGTAGAAGAATACGTTGAATCTAATGAACCCGTTGGCTCAAAGGTGTTGACTGAAAAACCATATTTGGATTTTTCATCCGCAACTATTAGATACGATATGCAAGATTTAGAAGAAAATGGTTATCTTGAAAAGACTCATACATCTTCAGGAAGAGTACCATCCCAAAAGGGCTACAGGTATTATGTAGATAATCTTGTAACTAGAGATGATGAAATTGCTACAATATATCCATTAATTGATGAATTATTTGATAATAAATATTACACAAGAGAAGAAACCTGTAAAAGAGCAGTCGAATTTATTTCAAAACTAACAGGCTATATGTGTGTAATGCTTGGTTCTAGTGAGAATTATTCTAAGGTTAAAAAAATGGAAATCGTCCCTCTTTCTAATAAGGATGCTGTATTAATGATTGTAACTAATGCAGGGGCTGTTCAGTCTCAAAGGATTACAATTCCTCACGGCTTTAATATGGATGATTTACTAAAGCTAATTGATATGTTTGATAATGCGATTTATGATCATTCGGTTTTCGAGATTAATGAGATATTATCAAAGGAAGCAATGAAGCCTCGTATTAGAAAGATTGTTGATTTTAGAGATGATGTTCTATCATTTTTAATTAAGGGATTCTCAAGATTTCAAACTGGTGAATTTTATCAGGCTGGATTAACCAATATATTTAATCAACCAGAATTTCATGATCATGAAAGTATGAATCATATTCTTGAATTGATTGACCAGAACTCGGTTATTGATGTATTAAAGGATTGTGGTTCTGGATTGACTGTTAATATTGGTGAGGAAAACTTAGTTAGTAATATGAAAAAGTGTTCAACAATTTCGATTCCGTACTATATTGATGATAATGCATATGGAACTATCGCGTGTTTAGGTCCTATGAGAATGCAATATAGTAAAGTAATCCCACTTCTTGAATATGTAGCAACATCAATGAGAAAACTTTATAATAGATAGGAAGCGATATAGTGAGTGAAAATAACGTTAAAGAAGATATAAAAGAAAATAGCACTTCTGTTAATAAAACTCAAGATTTCGAAACTACTGATGGCGCAGCTGAGGCTAACGTAGGTAGTGAAAAGAAGAAAAATAAGAAATCAAAACATGAGATTAAAATAGAAGAGCTAGAAGCCGAAATTAAAAAACTAAAGGAAGAAACTAAAAAGGATAGAGAAGCATATTTATTAGCTAAAGCTGATTTAGCTAATGTTCGTAAGCGAGTTGAGGAAAATGCTATAATTGATCGCAAATATGCATCATTAAATTTGGTTTCTGATTTAGTAGGGCCTTGTGATATGTTAAAAAAGGCCTGTTCAATGCAAACTGATGATGTTCAAATGAAGAACTTCTTGATTGGATTTCAAATGATATCTAATCAAATTGAAGAAATACTTAAAAAGGATGGGCTTGAGGAAATTGCCGCAAAGGATTTAGCTTTTGATGCCAATGTTCATCAGGCAATTTCTAAGGAGCATGTTGAAGGAGTAGAGCCAGGTCAAGTTATTGAGGTTTTACAATCTGGATACAAATATAAAGATAGAATTATTAAACCAGCAATGGTTAAAGTTTCAGAATAACTTATTAAAGGAGAAATGATATTATGGCAAAAGTTATTGGTATTGATTTAGGTACAACAAATAGTTGTGTATGCGTTATGGAAGGAGACCAAGCTAAGGTTATTCCTAATGCAGAGGGTGGACGTACAACTCCATCTGTAGTAGCATTTAAGAATGGTGAAATTATCGTTGGTGACCCTGCAAAACGTCAAATGGTTACTAACCCAAATACTGTATATTCAATTAAGCGTCACATGGGTGAAGCAAATTATACAGTTGATATTGAAGGAAAAAAATATACACCACAAGAAATTTCTGCAATGATTCTTCAAAATTTAAAGGCCAGTGCAGAGGCTTATTTAGGTGAAAAGGTAGAAAAGGCTGTTATTACAGTTCCTGCTTATTTTAATGACGCACAGCGTCAAGCTACAAAGGATGCTGGACGTATTGCTGGTCTTGAGGTAATTCGTATTATTAACGAGCCTACTGCATCATCTTTAGCATATGGTATTGATAAGACTGATAAAGAACAAAAGGTCCTTGTATTTGACCTTGGTGGTGGAACATTCGATGTTTCTATTCTAGATCTTGCAGATGGTACATTTGAAGTATTATCTACATCAGGAGATACTCATCTTGGTGGAGATGACTTTGATAATGCAATTATGAAATGGTTAGCTGATGAATTTAAGAAGGAAAATGGCGTTGATTTAATGGCTGATAAGATGGCTTTACAACGTTTAAAGGATGCATCTGAACAAGCAAAGAAGGATCTTTCTTCTTCAACATCTACAACAATTAATCTTCCATTTATTTCAATGGGTGCTGCTGGTCCTTTACACTTACAAAAGACATTAACTCGTCAAATGTTTGATACTTTAACTAAGGATTTAGTTGATCGTTGCTTAGTTCCAGTAAAGCGTGCATTATCTGATGCTAAGTTAACTGCAAAGGATATTGACCAGGTATTACTTGTTGGTGGTTCAACTCGTATTCCTGCAGTACAAGAATTAGTTCGTCGTGAATTAGGTAAGGAGCCTAATAAATCAGTTAACCCTGATGAAGCAGTCGCTTTAGGTGCTGCAATTCAAGCTGGTGTATTAACTGGTACAGTTAAGGATGTATTATTACTAGATGTTACACCACTTTCATTAGGTATTGAAACACTTGGTGGTGTATTTACAAAGCTAATTGATCGTAATACTACAATCCCTACTTCAAAGAGTCAAGTATTCTCAACAGCTGCAGATAATCAACCAGCTGTAGATATCCATGTATTACAAGGTGAGCGTCCAATGGCTGCAGATAATAAAACTTTAGGTCGCTTCCAATTAGATGGAATTCCTGCTGCTCCAAGAGGAGTACCTCAAATTGAGGTTAAGTTTGATATTGACTCAAATGGTATCGTAAATGTATCTGCTAAGAACCTTGGTACTGGTAAGGAACAACATATTACTATTCAAAATAGTGGTTCTCTTTCTGAAGATGAAATCAATAGAATGGTTCGTGAGGCTCAAGAAAATGCAGAAAAGGATAAGCAAGCTAAAGAGAAGGCTGATACTATCAATGAAGCTAACACATTAATTTTCCAAGTTAAGAAATCTCTTGATGAATTAAAGGGTGTTACTGATGAGGAAAAGAAGAATATTGAAGGATTATGCGATGATCTTCAAAAATCAGTTGATGCTCAAGATGTTGAAGCAATTAAGTCTAAGAAGGGAGCTCTTGAAAAAGCAGCTCAGGATTTAGCTACAAGAGTATATCAACAAAATGCTGAACAACAAAATCAAGGTGGTTCAAGCAATGATTCAGGTAATGGCAAGGACGATAATGTCGTTGACGCAGATTATTCTGATGTAAACTAATATAAATTAAAGGGCCAAGATTTCATCAAGGCCCTTATCGTGTATATAAGTGAGGTGTCAATATGGCGAAAAGAGATTATTATGAAGTTCTTGGTGTAAGTAAAAATGCTACTGAGGATGAAATAAAAAGAGCATATCGCAGCTTAGCAAAAAAATACCATCCTGACGTTTGTAAAGAACCTGATGCTGAAGAAAAGTTTAAGGAAGTACAAGAAGCATATGATGTATTATCAGATTCTCAAAAGAAGGCAAGATATGATCAATATGGCTTTGAAGACCCTACTCAGGGCTTTGGTGGATCTGGATTTGGTGGCTTCGGTGGAGCTGGTTTTGGTGGCTTCGAAGATATTTTCTCTAGTTTCTTTGGTGGTGGTCGTCAAAGCTCTGCCGCAAGAGATAATCGTGGCGCAGATGTAGAAAAGCAAATGACAATCACATTTGATGAAGCTATTAATGGATGTAAAAAGATTATTCGTTTAACAGTTGAAGAGGAATGCCCTCAATGTGCTGGTACAGGAGCATATTCAAGAAATGACATTAAAACTTGTGAAAGATGTCATGGGTCTGGGTATGTGTTTGTAGAGCAAAGAACAATCTTTGGTATGGCTAGAAGTCAAAGCGTTTGTCCAAAATGTGGTGGCCGTGGTCAAGAGATTACAAGAAAATGTGATAAATGTAATGGTAAAGGCCGTTATCGTATTACAAAGGATATTGAAATTAAAGTACCTGCAGGTATTGATGAAGGAATGACTCTAAGGGTTGAAGGTAAGGGTGAAGCTGGTACTAATGGTGCTCCTGCTGGAGATTTATATATTACCTTCCATGTTGAAAAGCATTCAGTATTTGTTAGAGATCATAATGATATTATTTTAACAATTCCATTAACATTCTCCCAAGCCGCACTTGGTGATGAAATAACCGTTCCAACAGTAGGTGAAGCTGTAAAGATTAAAATCCCTGCTGGAACTCAGTCAGGAGTAAAATTACGTCTTCGTGGTAAAGGTGTAAGAGATCCTAAAACTGGAAATATTGGTGATCAATATGTCATTTGTAATGTTCAAACTCCTACTAATTTAACTGCAGAACAAAAGGAGCTATTTACAAAATTATCTAAGACTGAACTTAAAACCAAGGAAAGTGCTTGGCAAAAGTTTAAAAATCTATTTAAATAATATTAAGGTGGATTCGTCCACCTTATTTGTTATTTACTAGCATTCTATTTTAAAGTATGATATAATCACAAAGCGAGGTATCTAAATATGCAAAAATATTTTATTTCAAATGAAGAATTAAATAATAATCATATTATTTCGGATGATGTTAATCATATTAAAAATGTAATGAGATTTAAGCAAGGAGATCAAATTATTGTTTCTAACGAGGAAGATGAATATATTGCATGTTTAACAGTACTTGATAAAAAAGAGATTAAATTTGAACGATTAACACGTTTAGAAAATAATAATGAATTACCTTTTACTGTAGATATCTATCAAGGATATCCAAAGGGAGATAAGATTCAAGATATTATCAAGCATGGCACTGAGCTTGGAGCTACATCAATTTTTCCTACGATTATGAAACGAAGCGTGGTTAAATTAGATAACACTAAAGAGGAATTAAAAAATATAAGATTGAATAAGATTGCTAAAGAAGCGGCTGAACAATCAAATCGTAAAAAAATTACTAAGGTTTGTATAAAGCCTAATCTAAAAAAAATAGATTTTAGTGAATATAATGTTAAAATATTAGCATATGAGGAAACCGCTAAAATGGGTCAATTGTCCAACCTTAAAGCATTAATTAAAAATATTAAATTAAATGACAAGGTTTGTATTGTAGTTGGACCGGAGGGTGGCCTAGATTTAGATGAGGTTTCATATTTAGAAGGCTTGGGATTTGTGCCATGTGCTCTTGGAAAGAGAATATTAAGGACTGAAACAGCATCTTTATATGCACTTAGTGCGATTTCCTACGAATTGGAGTTGAAATAATGAAAACGGTAGCATTTTATACCTTAGGATGTAAGGTTAATATATATGAATCAAATGCTTTAATGAATGATTTTAAAAAGAACGGTTATGAAATTGTATCAAACGATATACCTGCAGATGTATATATAATTAATACATGTAGTGTAACAAATATGGCCGATTCAAAATCTAAAAAAATGATTCGTCATGCTAAAAAATTAAATCCAGATGCTATTATTTGTGTTATGGGTTGCTTTGCTCAAACCAATCCTGATGCTAAAAAAATGGAAGAGATAGATATATTACTTGGTAATGGTAATAAGTCAAAGGCTGTCGGTTTAGTAAACGAGGCCTTAGAAAAGAAAAACCATAATCGTACAGTCGACATTTTAAATATTAGACAAACATTTGACTATGAAAATCTAGAGGCAGTAGAATTTGATCATACACGTGCATTTGTTAAAATTGAGGATGGATGTTCAAATTTCTGTTCATATTGTATTATTCCTTATGCTAGAGGCCCAGTTAGATGTAAGGATAAGGATTTAGTTATTACTGAACTAAAAAAGATTGCGGCTATGGGCTATAAAGAGGTTGTTCTTGCAGGCATACATACAGGCCATTATACCTGTGGACCTGACTATAAATTATCAAATTTATTAAAGGATATTATTAAAAATGTTCCTGAGCTTGAAAGAATTAGATTATCATCAATAGAAATAAATGAAATTGATGATGACATAATTGATTTGATGTCAAGTACTAATATCATAGCAGATCATATGCATTTACCACTTCAAAGTGGATCAGATAAGATTTTAAAATTAATGAATAGACGCTATGATAAAGCTTTTTTTAAAGAAAAGATTGAAAAGATTAGAAGTGTAAGACCGGATATTTCAATTACAACTGATGTTATGGTAGGATTTCCATATGAAGAAGATGAGGACTTCATGGAATGTGTTGATTTCATTAAAGAAATAAATTTTTCCGAGCTTCATGTGTTTCCATATTCAATGCGTAAGGGAACAAAAGCATACGATATGCCCCAGGTGAAGGATTCGATAAAAAAGGAAAGAACACATATTCTTTTAGGGTTATCAAAGGAACTAAAAAAATCATACTACGAAAGATTTGTTGGAAAAACAGCTCAAGTTTTAGTTGAAACCTTAAAGGATGAAAAAAACATGATTGGACATACATCTAATTATTTGCATGTAATAATGCCACTAGATTCTTCAAAGATTGGTAAGGATGTTGAAGTTACATTAGAATCAACAGATGGAGAATATTTTTATGCAAAATTAAATGATTAGAAACCGCTTACGGTTACAGTTCAGTCGTGAATAAATAACAAGAACTAAAAAAGTTTGAAAAAAAAGATTGATTTTCAAACTTTTTTTTAACATTTTTACTAAAAAATCAACTTCGTTTTTTTGTGGATAACTTCTTAAAAAGTAGCTTTTTTTAGGTGATTTCCTGCTGTATTGGTAATCTTTTAAGTTTTTAGTACACCTACTGCATATAATGTATCATCTTTTCATTGTAAAATAGGCTTTTTTGACTTAAAAATGCCTTATTTTTTCGCACGTTTTCAGGTACTTTTGTTCTATTGACAGACAAGTATTATATAAATATAATAAGTTTGAATTAAGAGGAGGTGCTAATATGGCTAGAGATTATGCAAAATTACATGAAAAAGAATACGATGAAATAGTATTAGAAAATGAAGCACTTCTTAAAGAAAATAAACGTTTAAAAAATATTGAAAAGGTAGTTATTAGTACTAGCATTAAGATGAATGAGTTACTTGATTCAAACAAGGAGCTTGTTAGCACAAATAAAGAGTTATTGAAGCGTATTATTGAAAAAGATCAGCTTATACAAAAACTATTAGATGAGATTGAAAGATTAAAGAATAATAATCATAAAGACTCTTCTAATTCCTCAAAGCCTTCATCTACAAATGGTACTAAAATTATTCCAAACAATAGAAAGAAAACAGGTAAAAAAGCTGGTGGACAAGTCAATCATATTGCGCATACACTAAAAGCACATGATGTGGAAGAAATGCTTAAAGACAAAGATAACGTTAAGCATATAAAAAAAGCGATTAAAGCATTAGATAAAAAATGTCCAAAATATATTGTAGATTTAGCATTTGATATAATTATTACTGAAAATATCACAGATAACATTGATAAATTAAACGAAGTTCAATATGGTAACAAAATTAAAGGACTTTGTGTTTTGTTAGCTACGAACAGCTATATGTCATATGACAAAATTGTAGATTTAATTTGCATTACAACTAATGGGAAAATCAAATTATCCAAAGGAACGTTAGTTAATTGGATTAATGAATTTAGTGATTCGATTGATAATGAGATTGAATCAATTAAAAATAACTTATTAGATAATGATATAATGCACGTTGATGATTCTACAATGAAGGTAAACGGAATGAACTATTATCAATTATGTTTATGTAATAATCAATCCGTTTTACTTCAAGCAAGTGATACGAAAAGTCGAAAAGCATGGGGAAATACTATAGTACCAAAGTATTTAGGTACGATTATGAAAGATGGTACTAGAGTATTTGATCATTTAAGCAATAAAAAAGCACAATGTAATGTCCATATATCAAGATATTTAAAGGGAGCATATGAATTCAGCGGTATGAAGCATAAAGCACCACATAGTTTATCTAGTTTATTAAATGGCATTAATAATTATCGTAATGCGTTAATTAGCCTAAACTACACCTGCTTTTCCAGTGAAAAAGTAGATAAATACATAAAGCGATATGACGAATTAATTGAACAATGGGGCAAGGAACTAAAGGGCAAATCAAAAACGTTATACAAGGAAGAAATACGACTTTATAACAGAATGAAAGGAAAAGATAAAAACGAAATTCTATTATTTATCAAAGACTTTAGTATACCTTTTACTAATAATATAGCTGAAGCTGCTCAAAGAGGTATAAAGATAAAGCAAAAGATAGGTAAATTTAGATCTGAAACTGGTGCAAGTAATCATTGTAAAATAAAATCATTTATACTTACTCTAATAAAAAGAAAAAAGCCTATTATGGATTCTATAAATCAAATATTAGAGAATAAGTCTGTGTTAGCATAAAAGCCAAAGGATTATACACTAAAATAATAGTGTAGTTTTTCCTTTGGCTTTATTTTTTAATCATTTGCGACTGAACTGTAACCGCTTACGACAGGAAATAACAAAAAAAATAAATTTGCTCTTTACAAAGGCAATAAAATTATGTATAATATATAAGGATTTTAAAGCGGAAGGAGGCCTAGAATATGTCAAAGACAATTGTGCGTGAAAAAGAATCTATTGAAGATGCACTTCGTCGTTTTAAACGCGATGTTTCAAGATCAGGCAACCTTCAAGAAGCTAAAAAACGTCAATACTATCTAAAACCATCTGATGTTCGTAAACAAAAACGTCAAGAGGCTCGTAAAAAAGGATTTAGATAAAAATTTGGATACTCGCAAGAGTATCTTTTTTTTATGATAAAAAAGGATATGGAGCCTACCTTAAATGATAATATTATAACTAATGCCATGTTACTAGAGGCTAATGATTTATTTAACTAAAAAATCGGTATACTAATATGTTTTATAGATTATAATTATATTAGAGAAATGGTTAATTACGATGAATTGATTTGCTGGTTTATATGTGAATATAGCAATAAAAAAAGATACCTCTTAATAAAATAATAAGAAGTATCTTTAATTTACGAAAATTTACTTAAGCTACCACGCATTAAGCACGCCCGGACTTGCTTTTCGTTAGCAAGGTCTGGTCTGGTTACCAGCACTGGGAACACGCCGTGATGTATTTATGGGACACAAGATTACTCTTGCTTGTGTTTGGTGCTAACCGAAGTCTCGCTTTTGAACAACTCAATTTAAGTCCCGGTAAAGTGCTTTAATTTCTTTACACCTATATGATATCATATTTTTTTAATATTGCAAATTTCAAAGCAAAAAAAGGCAGCTTTACGACAAAATATCCTTTCTGGACAATAGTTTATGTAACCTAAAGAAATATCTTCACAAAAAAGTAATGTTATTCAATAATTTATTACTTTTATTATATGAATAATATCATTTTATTGTTCATATATTCTACTAAGGAAAGTAGGAGATTATATGAATAATGAAAAGCTAAATGATATAGTAAAAAGACTTCATGGGGATTTCTTTATTTCTTGTGTCGGCCCTGTTAGGTCAGGTAAGTCAACTTTTATCAATAAATTTATGAATATAAAGATATTACCGTATATAGATGATGAATATCTTAAGAATAAAATAGTTGATGAACTACCTCAAACAGCTGCAGGAAAACAAATAATGACAGTAGAACCAAAGTTTGTACCATCAGAAGCTATTAATGTTAATATTGGAGACATTAATATGAATTTAAGAATGGTAGATTCAGTTGGCTTTGTAATGGAAAATGCCTTAGGCTATGAATCTGATGATGGACCAAGACTTGTAAAAACTCCTTGGTTTGAAGAATCAATTGAATTCAAAGATGCTGCTAGAATTGGAACTCAAAAAATAATGGAAAATCATTCTAATTTAGCAGTTGTACTTACATCAGATGGATCGTTTTCTGAATTTGCAAGAGAAGATTATGAAAAGGTTGAAGATGAAATCATCCAAGAGATGAAATCACTTGGAAAACCATTTGTAATTGTATTAAATACAAAAAATCCAACAACTGATTCAGTTTTAAAAACAGTTGAAGAGCTATCTTTAAAATATAACGAAAGTGTTTATGCCTGTAATGTTGCTAAAATGACAGAAGATGATATTAATGAAATATTAAGTAGGGCATTAGATGAATTCCCGATTGAAAAACTTAATATAACACTTCCAAGCTATTTAGATTGTGTTGGTGATGAAATCCCATTAAAATCTGATATCTTGACCTTAATTGATACAAAGACTTATGAATTTAAAAAAGTTAAAGAGGTTACTAAATTAAGCGAGTCTCTTAAAGAAAATGAAAATGTAAAGGATATTACATTAGACTTAGACGGTCCTGATGTGACAATTAAGATTGAACTTAAAGATGAATGCTTACACATGTTAATTAATGAGCTTGCAGATACGGAAATAGTAAGTCAGGATGATTTAATTAAGACCCTATATAAAGGACATAGCGCAATGAAGATGTATGAAGAGGTAGGTAGTGCACTTAAATCATGCAAAGAAACAGGATATGGGGTTGCAATTCCATCACTTGTAGATATGAAGATGCTACCACCAACAGTTATTAAGCAAGCAGGGCGTTATGGAGTAAAGGTAGAGGCTATAGCTCCATCAATCCATCTAATAAAGGTTGATGTAAAATCAAGTTTCTCACCAATTATAGGTTCTCTTGAACAATCAAAATCATTAATTGAATCATTAGATAATAATCAAGATAATATTTGGGATAAAGAGATATTTGGAAGAAGAATATCAGAAATAGTTAATGACGGAATTAAGCAAAAGATTTACTCACTTCCAGAAACATCAAAGGAAAAGCTTAAGGATGTCATGAATAAATTAATCAATTCGAATAGAAATAGCTTAATAGCTATAGTACTTTAATGAATGTACCGAAAACGGTACATTTTTTATCTAAGTAATGACCTAAAAGTTATATATATATCAATTAGAACAAATGGGCTTTTATTTAAGCTTTAATGTATATAATATATGAAATACATTATTTATTGTATCTTATGTAAAATAAAGCAATAATTTAAAATTTTTTTACGATTTTTGTTTTTAAATCGGTGATTATTTATTGAACTTTGTAATATTTAATGATATAATTTGCGTGTTTAATAATACAAAAAAGTGTATTTATAGGTATTAGACATTTTCTATATTATATGTTATTTATATGTAAAATTAGGGAATCATTTTGGTTGATGGATTAAAAGTTTAAAAATACTTTATTAATCCAATATCATAATAATCTAGTCATGATTGTTTCAGGGGTTATTGCTCATACTTAAATATATTTATATTATTTAGAAATGAGTAAAAATGGATCACTTTGTAATATTATGACAAAAAAATGAAAATGAGATATAAATAGGATATAATTCAAGAAAAAGAGGGAGGTTTGTTATGAAAAAAGTTGATTCAAACGAGTTTTACAACTCAAAAGAAACTAATCAGATTAATGAATATCAATCATTTCCTGCCGAACAATATTATTCGAATGAAAATGCGTCTACACCACCTGAGAATACTTCATTTAATGAGGATAACATTAATAACTCTGCTGATACGCAAAGTGCTAACACATATGGTAATGATAGTGAAATCAGTAATTCAAAATTAGATAATGTTCAACGACAAGCAAACAATCTTAATCAAAATGCTACACCAGATGTTAGTACATCTTCTGGATCAACTGCAAGTACTAGTTCTGCCTCAAGCATGTCAAGCACTGCTGCGACCGCTTCAACCACATCTACCGTAGCCGCTACAACTGCTTCAGTTGCCTCTGTAGCTACAACAGCTGTTGTTGCGGTAGTTGCTGTAACTGGCTTGCTTGTTACGCCTGAAAAATTTATTGATATTGAATGTGGTATGGATTATTCGGCAATAACTATAAATGTTGATAAGATGATAAAAGAAGATGCTGAAATACATAATCTTTTACCTAATGATTTTCAAATTATTTTTAAAAATGGTGAAGATACAATAACTATTGACCTAACAGGTGGTGAATCAACATATCTAATTACAGGACTTTCTCCTAATGAACAATATTCATATGATATATCTTGTAAGAAAAATTTTAATGGTAATAACCGAGTGTATTATACTGATACGATTACCACCTCTGGAATAACGGACCCAAAAGGAATATATGATTCATTAAACAATAGTATTATATATGATAGCGATACAAAAACTGCTACAATTAATTATTCGATTTATTTATCTGATTATGAAAAAAAATATAGTGATTCTACCTTTTATGTTTGTAGTGAAGCACAAACTGATTTTACTAATTTAAATAATGTTTTATATAGCTCAAAGGAATTAGATCAAACTAATTATTTTGAAGGTAGTATTGAAGGAATAACATATGATCATCTTTATTATTACGTTATTGGTCATGGCTTAGATGAAAAATTATTATTTTGTTATGATATAGATGTTAATTTACCTGAAGATTGGATTAATAGTACAAATAGGATATTAGATATAAGCGAAGAAGATATAAATTATACATATCTACCAGATAATATAAATATTACAGGTAAGCTAAATAATTATGATTCAACATATACAGTAGGTGTATACTTTAATGAATATAGTAGTGATGGTACAAGCTTAAGTACAAATAAAGAAG
>CAMELE010000021.1 GCA_945923475.1 uncultured Mollicutes bacterium | reverse complement strand
TAGTTATTTAATTATTTTTAAACTTTGGACTGTCTACTTGACAAACCCCAGTTCATTTCGTATCGTATTTTAATATTAATATTATTATAATGTTTTTATATAATCCTCAATAGGTGCCAAATAATTTTTACTCGTCATATCTACACTTACAGTTTGTTTTGAAGCCTTTTTAAAGATAAATTTTGAAAAGAAGCCAAGCTTATCAAAATCAACTCCACCACGTAAATAAAAAAGTTTTGAATCAAGATTATTATTTTTTATTAGAGTATTTTCGTATTCCTTTGATTCAACTGTAAAGCCTACAGCAAAAACAACAAGATTTTTTAAATTCATTTTCTTGATTTCACCAAGTCCTCTAATCATTCCTGCTAAAATACTTGCACCATATATAACTGTATCATAATGTCTTAAATCCTGATTTTTTACCTCTTTAAATGAAATTGTAGGTATACCCAAATCCTCACCTAACCATTTAGCATATTTTTCAGTAAAACCAGTTTTACTATTATAGATAATTATTTTACTCATTTTTTACATCTCCCTTTTGCAGTTTTAGTATATCATATTAATATCTATTTGCAAGAAAAAAGAGTAACCAATTAAGATTACTCCATATCTTTATTTATATCTAGATCTTTTTTGATACTAATGGCTGCATTAGCACCATCTGAAACTGCCTTTGATACCTGAAGTAATCCTCCAATAATATCACCACCAGCGTAGATGTGATTTATATTAGTCATATAGTTTTTATCTACAATTAAATATCCTTTTTCATCAGTCGCAAGGCCTAAATGTGATGCTAGTGATGCACCTGACTGCGTACCTAAAGCTATAAATAAGCCATCTATATTATATTTTTCTCCTATTGTTTGTACATATTCTAATTTATCACTACCACAAAGCTCAATAATTTTATCCTTAACTATCTTTACATCAGGTATGTTTATTTCCTCACCCTCTGTAAAAATAGTAATATCATTACTAAATCTTTTTAGAACATTGTACTCAGATTCCATATATGCACCGGCCCCAACAAGTCCTATTTTTTTACCTTTAAAGAAAAAGCCATCACAAATTGCACAATATGATACACCACTACCATCAAAGCTATGAGCAGTTGGAATTTTTAAACCCGATTTCTTTTTACCCATCGCAAGAAACAATGTCTTAGCTTCAAAATTACCATTAGTTGTGGTTACATAAATATGATCTAAAACCTCAACTGATGTAACCTCAGCATCAACCATATCAATTTGTAGTTCCTTAGCCTGTTTTACTCCAGCCTCTACTAGCTCACTACCCTTGATATGACTTAACCCGTAATAATTATCAATATAATGAGCATCACCTAATGCACCATCACTATATGCAATTACTAAAGGATTATAGTTAAACCTTTTTAAATATATAGCTAGTGATATACCAGCAGGTCCTCTACCAATTACGATTGTATCGTAAATCATTATTTGATAAACTCCTCAATAAATGATGCTGAGTTATATCCAATGAATTGTTTTTTAAATTCACCATTTTCAAATAGTAATACCATTGGAATTGATTGGCAATTAAATCTACGAGCAAGCTCTTCGTTATCATCAACATTTACCTTACCAATTACAATCTCAGGATGAGAAGCAGCGACCTCTTCAAGAACTGGTCCTAGCATTCTACAAGGTCCACACCATGGTGCCCACAAATCCACAAGTACCTTGTTATTACTATTAATAAAATCATTAAAATTTTCATTATTTAATTCTGTCATATTATTTACCTCATTTCTATAATATTTTTACCATATTTATTAAAAAAAATCCAATTATTTGCTCATGCTATACTTTTATCATTCTCCACTAAATATCTATTTAAGATTTCTAGGTATTTTTTGGTTATTTCCTTCATGGGCTTATCAGGATCATATATATAAACTAAATCCATAACCTCATCACTCTTAAGAGGTACTGATATAATATTATCACCATCTAGATCCTTTGAAGTCATACCCGATGATATAGTATATCCATTTAAGCCAATTAATATGTTAAAGAGCGTGGCTCGATCTGATACAATAATAGATTTATTAACACTTTCCATAGGATGAAGCTCTTCAGAATAATAAAATGAATTATTAGTACCCTGATCATAGCTAAATCTAGGATAATCCTTTAAATCTTCAAATGTAACTATTCTTTTATTTGCAAGAGGATGATTTTTACTTAAGTATACATGAGGCTTGGCTCTAAATAAGAATTCATATTTAAGTCCGTTATTGCTTAATACCTTTTTCATTATCTCATTATTAAACTTAGAAAAATAGATTATTCCTAATTCACTTCTTCCATCCTTAACATCCTCAATTACCTCAAATGTTTTACATTCACGCAGTGAAAACTCATATTTATCCTTTCCTAAATCTTCAACAAGCTTAACGAATGCATTAACAACAAATGCATAATGTTGACTAGATATTGCAAATATTCTCTTTATTTTTTCACCATTTTTATAAATTCCTTCAAGCAAATCAGATTGCTCAACAATTAATGAAGCGTAATTCATAAATTTTCTTCCGTCATCAGTTAGCAATACTCCTCGATTTGTTCTAATGAATATTACTATTCCAAGCTCTTCTTCTAATTCCTTTATTGATTTTGATAGGTTTGGTTGAGTAATAAATAACTGCTCCGCAGCGGTATGCATACTACCAGTTTGAGCAATCATTATTACGTATCTTAGCTGTTGTAAAGTCATATTAATCATCCCTTTTGTAATTCATTACATACATTATATAGGAGTTTTTAAATAATTACAAATAAAAATCCTCCACATTTTAATGTAGAGGAAAATTAGCATTTAAAATTTATATTACTTTATTGATGATCTTAAATCAATTTGTGAGCTTGAATCACAAGTAATAGCGCCATAATATGTAGTGCTGAAATATGAAGCTACTTCAGTTGATAATAAGGCATCTGTAAGTACATCAATTTTTTCTTTATATTCACTATCATTCTTGTAATCATCTTCTCTAACTGCTAAAATGTTAGCCTTTAATGCTACTTGATCAGGATCATCCTCCTTAGCTACTTGCTTAGAAGATGGAACTTGACCTGTAATTGCGGTATTACATGGTAAACATGCAAAATCATAATCATTTAAAGAAGCTACTAATAAATTTTCTGCAACAAGGGTAACTCTAGTTAAGCCATCTGTTGAAGTCCAAGTTTTTCCTGAGAATGTTAATGCTGGTTCGCTACCATCAGTTGGTTCTGTATATGGGAAATTTGTTCCTTCAGCAGTCTTAGAAATAACACCCTTTGCAACTAATAATTGGAATGCACGAACTGCATTTGAAACGTCATCACATACTTCATATGTACCAGCAGATAATGCTGTTTTTGAATTTGAATAAATTCCAAGTGGCTCATAGTGAACCTTGCATGTAGCTACAAGCTTTTTACTTCCATTATATGTATTTAGGTAAGGAACATGTTGGAAATAGTTTGCATCATAATCACCTTTCGCAACTGCATCATTTTGTAATGTCCAGTCAAGAACATCAATCTTAAGTGTATATCCCTTATCCTTTAGAATATCCTTCACACAGTTTTCAAGAACATCAGCATGAGGTAATTCAGATGCACAGACCTTAATTTCCTTACTGCTTGAACCACAAGATGCAAGAGTCGCACCAATACCTATTAACGCAATTGTACTTAAACATAATAAACCAAATTTTTTCATTTTAATATTCTCCTCTTATCTATTTTTTTAGCTATATATAATCCTAATTCTTGAATCAATTGAACAATCAATACTACTACTATTATTAATATCCAAAAAACAAACGATGTCATATAATCACCCGTATGTCTTGTATAATAAGTATAAATATCTGCGATTAAACCACCAGCACTAATATTATATGCAAATGATGTGTATCCTAAAATACTAACTGCAACTACACTAACGCCTGTTATTAGTGAGGCTCTGGCTTCTGGCAATAGTACCTTATAGATTAGCTGAAAATCAGTAGCGCCTAAGCTTCTAATCGCTTCAAGTTCTCCTGCTGGAACCTCTTGAAGTGACTGCTCTACCATTCTTGCAACAAATCCAAAAGCACAAACTGTAAGTGGGATTAATATTGTGTACCATTCACCAGTACCTCTACCAAACCAAGCTCTTGTCCAGGGCATGCATAACACAATGATTATTAAGCACGGAATAGACCTTAATACATTTACAATAAGACCAACAACGAAATTTATCCATTTATTTGGTCGAAGTCCATTTTTAGATGTAACATTTAATAAAATACCTACAGGTATTCCTAAAACATATGCCAAGAATGTAGCCGCCAATGTCATTAATATGGTTAAACCTGCACTAGATAAAATATCAAGCCAACTCATTTGAGTCCACCTCCTCATAATGAATACCCTTTATTTCCAAATATTTTTTTAATTTGGCAATATCATTGTCATAATATGGAAGCTTAAATATAATCTGACCATATACTTTATCATCAATTGTTTTAGAATCTGCATACATTATAGAAACTAATATATTACAATCCTGAATAATATTAGCGATGATAGGCGATTCAACCTCGCCATTAAAAATTAACTTAATTAACTTCTTATCATCTAGTTTTGTATTTACATGTCCAGAGTAAATCAATTTTTTTGCAATCTCAGTTTTTGGGGATAAGAATACATCGTTGATTAATCCCTCCTCTGCAATTACTGCATTGTCAATAATTGCGACCTTATTACAAATTGATTCGATAACTGACATTTGATGAGAAATAATAATTACTGTTAATCCTAGTTCCTTATTTAGCTGTCTTAATAACTCAAGGATAGATTTAGTAGTATCTGGGTCTAGAGCTGATGTAGCTTCATCACATAATAACACCTCAGGATCAGTCATAAGTGCCCGCGCGATGGCAACTCTTTGTTGCTGTCCTCCTGATAAGGTAGCAGGATAAGCATTTAGTTTATCTTTTAAGCCAACCAATTCAAGTAACTTAATAGCTTTTTTCTCACGATTAGGGTCATTAACTATTTCACCAGCAAGTAACACATTTTTAAGTACAGTTCTTTGACTTAAAAGATTAAATTGTTGGAATATCATTGTGACCTTTCTGCGGTATTCTCTATCAAATACAACAGGCTCACCCTTATAATAAATTTGTCCAGAATCATATTGTTCTAAATTATTAATACATCTAACAAGGGTTGATTTACCAGCTCCAGATAAACCTAGCACTCCGTATATATCACCTTTGTTAATAGTAAGATTAATATTATTTAAAACTAAATGATTGTTATATGCCTTACAGACATTTTCTAGCTTTAATATTTCTTCCATAATAACTCCTTATTAACCCGAAAAAAAGCCTTTATGCCTAAGACATAAAGGACGAATTATATCGTGGTACCAACCTTTTTTTACTAATTTTAATTAGCCTATTTAACAAGCACTATCATGCTCTATGCTTTAACGGGCATTCCCGTCACTACCTAGCCTATGCTCAGCAGTGCGACTCCATGACCATCTTCATATTACCTATCTGATTCGTTTCACCAACCCGAACCTCTCTTTAAAGAATTAGCAATACTACTCTTCTTTTCAATGTCTTTACTCTTATTATTTATGTCTTAATTTCTAAGACATCCTTATTCTACCAATAATTTTATTATTTGTATAATCTTTATTTTTTATTGACTGCAATAACTTTTAGTTATAACAAAGTGCATCAATTATTTTTATATAATCGTTGTTCTCTTAAATACAATTTAACAAGTCTTGGTCGGTTATATCTTTGTATTATTATAAACACTAACTCTATAAATATACATAATAAAGTTGTAGAAATAAAAATAATTGCTCTACCATACGGTATTATTAATATTAATGGGATTAATGCTTCTACAAGCATGAGCTCATGAACTATCTCAGCCTGACATGTAGCTCCTATTAATTCTTTTAAGCTTCTTTCTCTAAAATTAAAAGCTTTTTTATCATATGTTGGCATCATTTTTTTCCACTTTTTTACCATTAATACTTTGTATATAGTTTTTTCACCTTTATGCTCCTTAAACCACCAATGAATCAATATTATTATGATACTTTAAATTCATAAAGCCACCAGTAAGAGGTCTTAAGCAAACATGATAATATGTTGTAATTAAGGTAACACCTACAATTTCTATCCAATCATATTCATAAAAAAATGATAGCGTAAAAAAAGCAATTGCGACTAAACCAAATATAAAAATTACATAATACATCCATTTTTTATATTCATAAATATATAACCTCATACAACATTCATATATATTATACAATAATTATACATTTTTTAAAGAAAAAAGGCTGTAAAACTAGGATTTGATTATTCTCAAAACCTAGGTTTTTTTACAGCCTCCAATACTTAGTTTTTCTTTTTAATTGTTTCCACAATAAGTGAAACGATTGGACATAAGATTCCAGCAACTACCCAAACAATCCATGTAATATGCCAATCTTTTGAAATGAAGCTCCATGTTAAATATACAGCCGTTGCAATTAGCCAGTATACTCCCATTATACTACCAATTAACGGATTAACTGCTTTTCTTTCCTTGGTATAATCTCCCTCTTGAAGTAACTTATTATACGCTCCCATTTTTGATCCTACTAATGTCAACATAAATACTGCAGCAGCTACAACTGATAATAATATACTAAGACCAAGTAATGTGTATTTTCCATCCTTAATAAATGAAGTTACAAGAAGTGGAATAGCTGATAAAACACATAATAATACACCAATTACATTAGTAGTAATGTAAGTTTGATAGAATTTATTTTTCTTTTCATTTACTAAACCATCTACTCCATATTGTGTCTCAAATGACTTCTTTTCTAAATATTCAAATTTTTTTAATTTAAAGCCAGACGTAACAAATAATGTTACTGCAACTGCAACCAAAGACAACAATGTAATAATTCCAATTGCTGTCATTAGGTTACTATTGTACCCTTTAATTTCAGATAACATTAATAGTATAAATAATGTTATGGGTGAAATAATGCATAATAATACACCAATAGAAATTAAGTATCTTGTACCATCTACACTAGATAAATATTCATTAGCCTCTTGAAGAGTTACAATTTTTCTATCTGCTTGCTCCTCAACAGGAACGTTATCCTCGGCTTCCATCTCATCCTTTAGTAAATAATCTGTAGAAACTCCAAATATCTTACTAAGCTCAATAATCTTATTAATATCTGGAATTGACTGCATGCCCTCCCATTTAGAAACCGATTGTCTTGAAACGTCTAGCTTATCTGCTAGTTCTTCTTGGCTCATGCCTGCTTTTTTTCTTAAATTAATTAATTTATCTGCAAAAATCATTTTAATTACCTCCCAATTTGCACCTTAATATTATCATTTTATACAGTTGCACACTAGCAAATACACTTAGAAATTTGTCAACTGACAGTTGCAATATTATTTTTTATACTATTTTTGATTACTTTTTTATGTATTTTTCAATTTTTACCTGTTCAACTACCTTATTACCTAAAATAGTAATTGCTTGCTTTGGACAGTTAGTTACACAACGATAACACATTGTACATTTTCCTAATGACTCTATTTTTCCATTATTATTTACTAAATTTTTCATAGGACATATACTAACACAGTGACCACATTTGGCACATTTAGTAAAATCAATTTTAATCTTATTCGAATATTTATTGCTTTTGCCATAAAACCATAATCGCTGTCCAAATAAACCTATAATATGGTTATACCATCTTATACCATCATGTGGATATTTCTTTTCCTTTATTTCTTTAGCAGTTCTTTCAATTTTAATATTAGCTTCCTCTACTATTTTGATGTTCTCCTCTAAGCTTTTCTTTAGCGCCATGTTATCACAAACACTATCAGGCATTCTTATATGGATGCCTCCCAAAACCTTAGCTCCATATTTTTTAAATAAACGTGCACTACATCCTGCACCATCACCTGAGAACAAGCCCATTGTTGATAAACATATTATCTTTTTATTTTTCCAAATTGATTTATTTTTATTAATAAAATCTCTAACCATATAAGGAATATTAGAAAACTGAGTTGAGCAACCAAAAATAATCTCATCACTCTCTAATATTTTATTCACTATATCTTCATCCTCTAAGGGATAGGTCTTTATACTATCATCAATTTGATTACATAAATTTTGTACACAGTATTTTGTATTACCTGTACCACTTAAATATACTCCAATCATAATAACCTCCCGTTTATATTTTTACCGAATTAAAAATTGTATCATAACCATAATCCAAGAATTCATCTAAAGACATTTTCATTTCTTTCTTAATGTATTCCTTCTTATTAAGCGCAAGTTCAATTACACCAACTAACATTCCCCATATATTAAAAATTGTTGGAAAAACCTTTAAATCTGGTCTAAATACCTTTATTTCAATTCCTTCTAAAATAAATCTGCCAATTATATTGTTAATACTTTCTCCTATTCTAAATATTTCTCTTTCATTTTCCTCAAATCTAGAATTTTTAAAATCAATATTAATCGGACTTAATACCATCTTAAAATACAAAGGAAATTCGGACGCATATCGATACAATCCGTGACAAATTCCAAGAAATTTCTCTTTATGCATTTCATTTTGAGTTATACCTTCTAAAATATAATCCTTAAGCTTTTGCATACTTAAAAGAGTAAGATATGAAATGATTTCCTCCTTTGAATCAAAATATACGTATAAGGTTGCTTTACTATATTTAGCAGTTACTGCTATCAAATCCATTGATACATTATCAATTCCCTTTTGTTCAAAGAGTTTTCCTGCACAGGTTGCAATTCTCATCCGATGAACACTAGCTGCTTCCTTTATTCTACGTGCTATAATAACACCTCTTCTCATTAATTGAACTCGTAGTTTAATTATATTACTAACTAAAAATAATTGCAAGTTTTATCGCAATTATTTTAGTTAAATTCTATTTTATCAATAAATATGTATACGTTCCATCTTCATTAAGACTTCTTTCGTAATATCTTGTTACGTTACTAAATGTTACACGAATCACATTCTTTCCGTCTTTCATTGATTCATCAATTTTTATTTTCTCTCCATTATACTTAATCTTAACTTTTTGCTTATTCTCTTCTATTTCCAATGATAATGAATATGATAATACTGTTTTTCCGTTTTCTTCTTTCTTATAAGAAAATGATTGTTCAACCTCATCTTCTTCATTTTCGGATTCACTTTTAATGGTTATTTTAGAATTATCACCATTAGAAATAATCAACTTAGTTTCAAGTTCAGTCTCGTCTTTTTCGTTTTCAGTTTCTGATTCAAAATCAAAATCATACTCAACATCATCAATAAGAGCTATGCCTTCATATGAAACCTTTATTTCCTCTTCATCATCCTCTACAGTTGTTTCAGAATTAACGTCATTATAGTACAATTTATACGAGTAGTCATTTCCAGCATAATCCTTAAAGCTTACAACATTCAAATTAACATATTCAGCCTTATCAGATGAAGCTTCTTCTACCTTAAAGCCTGTTCCATTATTAATTATTAAGTCCGCAGTTTCAATAATATCTATGAAATAATCATCTGTTAATTCTTCACTCTTGTTAGCAAATCTTTTTGCAGCTTTTACTGTTTGAGTATTTGAATCAAGCATTGTAAGTGCAGTAGTACTAACAAATGCTAATTCATCATTTGCTCTTTGAACGAAGCTTTTACTTGAGCTATTACATGATGTTAAAGCACCTAATCCTCCTAATAAAACAATATTTGCAAATAGTATTTTTCCTAAATTCTTCCTCATAGTTTTTCCTCCATTTGCCTATATAGCGTTTGAGGATTTAGTTTTATTGGTGTATTCATATCTTTTTTTACCAAATTCATCAATTATCATATAAAATTTTAATTCTAAGTCTTCAGTATTATATTTTATTTCCCATTTACTATTGGATAAAACCTCTATTTTATATTCCGTTTTAATACCATCCTGCTCAACCTCAAGTTTTATTTCTTCCTCTTCTATTTTTAACTTATAAGAATAAGCATCTTTGTTTTTACTTTTAATTTTAAATTTATATGAATATTCATCCTCTTCATATTCTTCGCTTACACTATAATACTCATCTTCTGATATATAAATCTTTATCTTAAGCTCTAATTCATCCTCTTCCCTTTCCTCGCTACCAGATACACTATATACATTATCAAGAATAATTATTTCTCCAAAAAACTCACTTTCATCTTCTTTTTTATTTTTATAATTAATCATCATTTCATATGAATCACCAACAACATTTAATTCATATGTTCCAAATGAGCCTTTAAATTCACCATATTGATAATCTAAATTTGGAGTGACTTTATTATATTTATCGTAAATAATATCTTCAAAAACCTTATAATCATCAATAGCTTTTTGATAGTCTTCATCAGTAACATTATTGGCAAGCTTTATATTTGAATTATCGTGACAAATAATTGAAACTAATGATTCCACCTGGAAATTAAGGGTAGCATTATCAACATTAATTTGGTTTATTGGATCAACTTTTCTTAACGATAATACTAAAAACAAAACAAGACCTGCACAAGCTACAAATAAAGTTGAAAAAAGGGAAATTGAAATCTTACGACGCTTGTTGTGATTATTATATTTATGAATAATTGTACTTGGATTTGTCTTAATACTGTATTCTTTTATTTCATCATCTGTAATCATCAATATTCAACTCCTCTTTTAAATATTTTATTGTTTTGTTATATTTCCATAAAACTGTTCCAAGTGGAATATTATTTAATAATGCAATTTCCTTAAATGTCATTTGATTTATAACATGTAAAATTACTATTTCTAATTCATCTTTGGGTAGTAAATCCTTTATTTTTAGAAAAACATTTTCCTTAATTGGCTCAAATTCCTCAAAATAATGAAAATTTATATACTCCTCATCATTAATAACTCTCTTTCTTTTACGCATAAAATCAATGGATTTATGCTTAGCAGTTATTAACAAGTATCCTATAGGTGAGCTTTTATCACTAATGGAATGAACCTTCTTTAAAAAATATAAGTAAGTATCTTGAAGCATATCCTCTGCATCCGCAAAATCATCTACAATTTTAACAATGTTATAGAATATATATTTATTTGTTAGATTATAAAATTCGTCGAAGGCAGTTAAATCCTTATTTTTTAATCTTATAAATAATTCATTTATTTTATCTAGATTCATACATACCTCCTATCTTTATAGCGTTTTATAATCAGAGTTTATTGGTTGATATTCCTATTTTTTATGATTTTTTTAATCTATAGTATGAAACCATATGACCATTAGCAAGTGGTTCTAAATTAAATGATTGATAAAATTTATTATCAACTTCATCCTCTATGTCCGTTATAACAAATACCATTCTTACACCAGCAAATTTATCTAATTCATGTTTAAATAAATATGTCCCGATTCCTTTTCTACTTGATTATAAGATAAAACATTTCCTTCAATACTTGTTGAAAAATGAGTTTTCTTTAGTTTTGCTTCATACATTAGTTTTTGCTTTTCTCTGGTTGGTAAAAATAAATAATCTAACACTGTTTTATACTTTTCTATTTTCAACAAAAAATCTAATAAATTATTAGTATATTTGAATTCTAATTTCACTATTCATCACCACTATTTTTATATCAAAATAAGGAACGAAAAACAACAATTCCGTTCCTTATTTTGTAATTATCTGTTCTTTATTTATTTTTAAAAAGTCTTTAATACTTTGTATTAATTTTTATCATAGTACAAAAACCGTTATTTTTTCTATGGCGTATCACTAGTTACAGATTGAGTAGAAGATATAGAATTATCACTTTTGATACTACATTAGCAAACAAGAACTATAGATAAAAATGTTAGGAACAAACCACAAATTTTACTTTTTTGTTTTTATAGTTATAAAAGCTTCTCTATCCATTCTTCTTCTTTAAATCCTACAAGTATTAGATTATCATCTATTATTAATGGTCTTTTTACAAGCATTCCATTTGTCGCAAGAATCGTAAGCTGTTCATCCTCAGTCATAGTAGGAAGCTTGTCCTTAAGTTGTAATTCTTTATACAGATTTCCACTAGTATTAAAAAATCTTTTTAGGGGTAATCCACTTTTTTTATACCATTGATTTAATTCCTCGTATGTAGGGTTATCATTAACTATATGGCGCTCTACATATTTTAAATTGTGCTCATCTAACCACTTTTTTGCCTTTTGGCAGGTTGAGCATTTTGGATAACATATAAATTGCATAATTCATTCCTCCTTAGTTTTTAGCATTAATATTTCTTTAATTCGATTATATCATTATTTTATATTAAGTAAAATAATAAATGCTTTAGAGACTAAGTCTAAAGCATATTATAATACTATTCTATATCCATTCTTAAATATTCCGCAGTGATTGTATTTGCATTAAGCAAATCCTTAGGGGTTCCTGTAAAAACAATCTCTCCACCCTTTGTACCTCCATCAGGACCTATATCTATTATATAATCCGCAAGCTTCATAACGTCGGTGTTGTGTTCAATTATAACTACCGTATTTCCTCTATCACAAATTTTATTGAATAGATTCATTAATTTTTCTATATCTGAAGTGTGAAGACCTGTTGTTGGTTCATCTAATATATAAATACTTCCACTCTTGTATAAATCCTTTGCAAGCTTTACTCTTTGTCTTTCTCCACCAGACAAGGTTGAAAGAGGTTGTCCTAATGAAATATAATAAAATATCTCATATTCTAGCATAAAAATCTATTGATAATATAGTATAAAAGAATCTAACAAAGTTTTTTATCCCATTCATCCTCCTTAAAGCCAATAAGTACTATATCATCTTTTATTACTAATGGTCTTTTTGCAAGCATTCCATTTGTTGCAAGAAGATGAAGCTGTTCATCATCACTCATACTTCTTTAGTGGCATATTACTTCTTAGATACCATTCATTAAGTTCATCATATGTTGGATTATTTTCAACTATATGACAAAAGGTATATTTAATTTTAGGCTCATCAAGATATCTTTTTGACTTCTGGCATGTTGAGCATCTTGGATAACATATAAATATTATTTTTTCGTTCTCCTTTTTATTCAATATTTATTTTTTCATATTTATTTAATCCATATTTTTTATTAAATTCATCAAATGTTAATTCTAGATTATATATTTTAAACAAAATATCTTCTTTATTTTTATTTTGCGAATAAAAGGTATTATTTTCAAATATTATATTTTTTATATAATTATCGCTGAATTCAAATTCTACTATTGATGCAGAAACTGAATAAAATAAATTATCCTTAATCTCTATTCCGTCGCATTTAGAAAGAATTATTTGATATCCATCATAGTTTGATATAAATTTATTGTTATATATTTTAGTATCTCTTACAACGCCTGTATTTTTTTCTTCATATCCACCAATTCTAATTGATATATTATTGTTAATGCAGGTATTATATCTAACAACTATATTTTTAACGGGATAAGTATCATTTTTCTCCTCACTACCTATTTCAATACCATATAATGAATCACTAATTTCATTATACTGGAGTAAAATATCTCTTGCTCCATCAACATATAGCCCAGCACATTCAGCATAATCACATACTGATTTTTTTATAATATTTCCTGCAGCTACTGAGTATCGTGGTTGATCAAGGCTTTGATTATTACAATATCCAGCGTTTCCATAAAAATCTATTCCTATATTAGTGTTGTTTTCAACAAGATTATTTAAAACGTAAAAGTATTCACAGTTACCTGCAATTGATAATGACTCTGCCCATCCTGTCACATTATTGTAAATATAATTATTAGCGACTACAACATTATTAATAGACTTAATATTTTCACCATTAAATAAAATAGCATTGGCTGAGGAATCACTATCACTAGAGTTAGTTGCGGTTGTTTTAATATCATGGATTGAATTATTTCGGATAATTATATGATTCTGATTATTTCCCCATAATGCGATACCAAAAGCATTATATGCACTTATGTTTTTTATTTCTAATCCTTCAATAATTACATATGAGGTATTTTCTTCTATTTCTATTCCATATACCTCACTTTTTAAGCTCGAGTTAGTAATGATTACACTTTCACCAGGATAATTTCTTATAGTTATATATTTTGTACTTGTTCCACTTCTATTTATAAAAAAGCCTTCATTAGTGCTTGGAACATATGTTCCTCCTCTTAAATATAAAGTATCTCCTGGCTTTAAGCTGTCTAAAGCGTCCTCAAGTGAATATGGGCTTTCTTTTGTCCCATTCCCATTTCCATCGCATGATGCATATATAGCATTTTTGGCTATTTCTACGTTATTATATTCTTCTAAATTTTTATAAAAATCAATAAAAGCTTGATCTTTAATACTTGCACCTTCAAGTAGCATATCAAGGGTTATCTCTTGAGAATTACTTGGCTGGTTTGTATTAGTTATTGTTGGCAAATAAGATGTAGTAATTGATTGAGTTGAAGAAACGGCTTGAGAGCTAGATGTAATAAATTGTGTAGTATCTAATGTTGGAATAGGCGTTGAAGATAAGTTACTAGAATTTATAGATTTACTAGTGCATGATACAAGTATGATAATTAATAGCATATTTGTAATTAATATTATTATTTTATTTTTGCATTTCATAATAAGCCTCACTTTGCATTTAATTTTTATTATATGTCAATTTTATAATCGGTTGATTATTATAATTTTAAATAATGTACTAACAAGATGTTATTAAAATATATTATGATGATTACTTTAAGTTATTAGATTAGTTTTGTAATAATTTGATTAATCGTTTTTGCATGCTTTTTATATTCGCTTTCATCATTATTACAATCTGGAATATGAATAAATAGCGTTTTATCTTGAAAATTCTCTAGTAAATGAAAATATAAGTTATTACATACAAACATTCCTGCATCATAAGAAAAGTTTATGTCATTTTTACATTTATTTATTTTCACCTTTGTTTCTAAGAATTCTGGTAGTTTCTCATTAATCACCTCATTCTCTTTTAAAATTCCATTATTATCCTTTAAGCTACAAGAGGATAAATTTTGAGCCCGTACTTCTAATGTTATATTTTTTCTGCTCTTGCTTCACCAAGAGCAATAATTAAATCATATTCATTTAAATTAAGTTTTTTACTTATCTCAAAATAGCACTCATCATATATAACATCAACAACTAACTTATCTACATCCATTATGTATTTTAAAGTTTCCATCGAGTAATTGATATTTTGATTATTAAACGGTTTAAATGCTGTTGTTAGTATCTTCAGTTCACTCCTTTATTTTTAATTATAGCATAAAGATTAATTGGCCGTTATAGTATACCGGAAATACCTAAACATCGTTAAAGTTTAAACAAAAAATGGCTTTTAGAAGCCATTATAATTACAATTTGGAGCAATAGACGGGAATCGAACCCGTATCACCACATTGGCAATGTGGAGTACTAACCGTTGTACTACTACTGCATATTAAATTGGAGCAATAGACGGGAATCGAACCCGTATCACCACATTGGCAATGTGGAGTACTAACCGTTGTACTACTACTGCATTAGCGTATGCATTTGTAATTATACCATTTTTTAATTGGTTGTCAATATTATTTTTTTGTTTTTATTTAAAAAGTAAAAGAAGGCAAAATCGCCTTCTTCTACATTGATTCATGAATTGTACGACTTATAACATCGTCTTGTTGTTCCTTAGTAAGCTTAATAAAATTAACAGCATAACCAGAAACACGAATTGTAAGTTGTGGATACTTTTCTGGATGCTTCTGAGCATCTAAAAGAGTTTCTCTGTTGAAAACATTAACATTAAGGTGGTAACCACCATCTGATACATATGTATCAAGCATTTGAACTAAATTATCTACTTTTTGTGACATATATAAACCTCCATTCGATACACCTATATTATAAATTAATATAATCGATATTTCAAATGATATGCTTATAACTACTTGATTTGTTCTAAATGTGCTTTAACTTCATTATATCTTTGTTCGTATTGTACTTGCTTTGCCTTTTCTTGTTCAAGCTTTTCTTTTGGTGCTTTGGCAACGAAGTTAGGATTACTTAGCATCTTCTTACTTCTTTCAAGTTCACCCTCAAGCTTCTTAAGCTCAAGCTCTAGTTTTTTCTTAACCTCTTCAATATCAACTAAATCATTAGTTGGAATATAGATAGTTAAATCATTTAATACAACTACAACTTGATTTTCAAGATTTCCTTTTTCTTCAGTAATTACTAAATCCTTAGGATTTGTAAACTTATTCAAATATGCTTTTGCATCGGTTAAAATATCCTTAAGACCTGGTGTTTTAGTTTCAATTCTAATATTAATAGGTGCTGATGGTGCTTTGTTTGCTTTTGCACGTTCATTTCTTACGGCAGTAATAATTGATGTAATGATTTCTAGTGATTTTTCTGCTTCCTTATTATCAAATGCTTCGCATACTTTTGGCCAAGAGGCAATAGTAATTGATTCTTCCTTATGTGGAAGTGATTGATAAATTTCTTCTGTAATGAATGGAACAATAGGATGTAGCATCTTAACTATTGCAGTTAGAACATAAACTAATACATTTTGAGTTACATTCTTATTATCTTCATTTCCAGATTGTAAATCTACCTTACAGATTTCAACATACCATGATGCAAAATCATTCCATACAAAGTTATATAACGCTTTATTTCCTTCACCAAACTCATATTTATCAAAGTTGTAATCAACATCTCTAATAACTTGGTTTAATCTAGATAAAATCCACTTAGAAGCTAAATTTAAATTAGCCTTTGTTAAATCAATTTCTTTATATCCTTCAATATTCATAAGTACATATCTAGATATGTTCCATACTTTATTTAAGTAATTCCATGCTGATTCAATCTTTGTTTCATCATATCTTAAATCTAGACCTGGTGATGAATTTGTATTTAGGAAGTATCTTAATGAGTCACATCCGTATTTTGCAATTACATCAAATGGGTCCACACCATTTCCAAGTGATTTTGACATCTTTCTTCCTTGGGAATCACGAATTAATCCATGGATTAATATTTGCTTAAATGGTGCTTTCCCTGTAAATTCAATTCCTTCAAATAGCATTCTTGATACCCAGAAGAATATGATATCATATCCAGTTACTAAAACATCCGTTGGATAGTAACGCTTTAGCATTTCTGTATTTTCTGGCCAACCCATTGTTGCGAATGGCCATAATGCTGATGAGAACCAAGTATCAAGTACGTCTTCATCTTGAACCCATCCATCACCTGGGCACTCTTCTTGAACTTTAAGTTCATTATCCTTATACCAAGCCGGAATACGATGTCCCCACCATAATTGACGAGAAATACACCAGTCTTGAATATTTGTTAGCCAGTTTACTAAAGTACCTTTGAAGCGTTCAGGAACAAATTCATATTCTTTGTTTTCAAGAACTTGCTTAGCAAGAATATCCATCTTTACAAACCATTGCTTAGATAAACGTGGTTCAATTACTACACCTGTACGCTCAGAGTGACCTACAGAGTGTACTATTTTTTCTTCATGGTCAAATAATCCTGATTCCTTTAAATCTTTAATTAAAGCTTCGCGGCATGCAAAACGGTCCATTCCTTCATATTTTCCAGCCATTTGGTTCATTGTACCATCATCATTCATACATAGTGGCATAGCTAAATTATGTCGAATACCAACTTCATAATCATTAGGGTCATGAGCTGGTGTACATTTAACACAACCTGTACCAAATTCCATATCTACATACTCATCTGTAATAACTGGAATCTTTATATCTGTTCCTGGAATATAAACCTCTTTACCAACAATTGTCTTAAATCTATCATCATTAGGGTTTACCATTATTGCTTGGTCAGCAAACATAGTTTCAGGGCGAGTTGTAGCTATCATTACATATCCAGAACCATCTACAAATGGATATTTAAAGTGATAGAATGCTCCTTCATCATCTTGATGAATTACCTCAATATTTGATAATGCAGTTTTAGCCTGTGGATCCCAGTTTATAATTCTTTCACCTTGATAGATATATCCTTTTTTGTATAAATTTATGAAAACATAGTTAACAGCCTTAGATAATCCTTCATCTAAAGTAAATCTTTCTTTAGAATAATCTAAAGATAATCCAAGAGCTGCCCATTGCTGTCTAATAATTTCGGCGTATTCTTCCTTCCAAGCCCAAGCTTGATCTAAGAATTTTTCACGCCCAATATCATAACGAGAAATACCTTGATCCTTTAATCTTTTATCAACCTTTGCTTGAGTTGCAATTCCTGCGTGGTCCATTCCAGGGAGCCATAACGCATCATATCCTTGCATACGCTTGCGGCGAATAATCATATCTTGAATAGATGTATCCCACGCATGACCAATGTGAAGTTTACCTGTTACATTTGGTGGTGGAATAACAATTGTAAATGGTTGTTTAGAGTTATCTCCTGCCTCAAAGAATCCTCCCTTTAACCAAAAATCATACTTACCTTGTTCAACTGCTTTAAAATCATATTTAGGGCTTAATTCATGTGCCATATTTTATCATTCCTTTCATATTCATCTTTAGTCATTGTATATATTTTACAATCGACCATATCATCGTTATATAATCTTTTATAATGTCTAATAATTCCATCATATTTAAAGCCTAACGCCTCAATAGTTTTTTGAGCTGCGTAATTATTAATTATAGTAACACATGTTAATATATCAATTTGATGCTTTTTAAAAATATATGGTATAAAATAAGTTAACGCTTCTTTCATATATCCTTTATGATGGAACTCCTCATCTAGCATAAATCCAAGCTGAAAAGCATCGCTGGCGACTCGAACTGGATCCTTATAAAAATTAAGATCTCCAATTAGGATATCATCCTTAACAATTGCAAAATAATCATCATAATATAAAATATTTTCTAGTCGCATTTGACTGATTTTTTTACTATTATGAGGCTTAATTCCTGCCATATAGGCTAGTTTAGGATTTGATTTCATCTTATCAAATCGATCTAAGTCATTTAAGCAGAAATTCCTAATTATTAATCTAGGTGTCTCGATACGCAAGCTACCACCTCCCAAAATAAAAAAAGACATCCTAAAAAGGACGTCATTAACGCGGTACCACCTTAATTCTAGCATTTGCTAGCTCTTGAAATTGATAACGGAATTACCCGAAAAAAACTACTTAATTTCATCTTTTTAGCTCCAAGACTACCTTCATTTATTATCCTTAACCTTTTCCACCAACCAAGGTCTCTCTAAAACTGAAACAATAAACTACTCTTCTTTTCACAGCTTTGTCTAAATTTTACTTTTTATTTATTGGTTTGTCAATACTAGATACATTATTATATTAAGCAAAAAACAAAAATTATAACTAATCATAAATCACGATTAGTCATAACTTCTAAAATATAGCATATATCCATAGTCTCTAAAGATATATTTACACTGTAATATGCATTCGCAATGTTTTGTTCATATGAAACCACAAATAAATTAAAATGATGTTCCATTCTAATTGCATATATTTGATAGTTTGAATTATTTTGAATAAAACTATTTGTAAACTCACTTATTGAGTCGAAACAATATCCTTTACTAGGCAGATACATAGGTGCCTCATCTAATGCTAATGATTCTACATACCCAAACTTAGTAAGCATTTTAAAAACATCGCTTTTTGAATATGAATCTTTTGGCCCTAACGTTTTTAGAATATTTTGTTTGGCCTCTTCAAGTTTTCTTAAAACATATTTTTGATTATCCATTTACTTTTTTTCTCTTCTTGTAATACTTATATCCTTTAAATCCCCCATATGTTGCTACACCAGCTAAAGCAGTTCCTAATACAGTAAAACAAACAACTGTACCTGCGTTACTTTCTGTATTAACAGAAGCTTTTGCTTGATTAACAATAGTTTCGCATCTTGTCATATAGGCTGATTCCTTTGGCTCAAATAAATAAACATTTTTAGAGTTCACAAGTGGGTTTAAATATACTGGATACTTTTCACATAAATCACCAAGCGTTACATTTCTTGAAGAGTCTTCTTCATCCTCAAAATAAAGTTCATCCTTATCTGTTTCAAATAAATCTATTACGCTTTTAAGTGTTGGAGAATATCCAATTGCTAAAGCATTTTGATAAGCGTTATCACTATCAAGCATAAAATCAATAAACTTATTTGCCAAAGCTGTATTTTTTGATGTTGTTGGAATAACCATTGCATCAAAGAATGCTGCAGTAGTTTCAGGAACACAAACATTAAACTCTAAGCCATCAAGTCCCAAGCCATTATCACTTTGTGTATCTAATCCTTCTTCTAAAGATAGGTATACTGCATCAAAGAAATCTCCAAGTTGTGTAAAAATAACATCAAGATCACCTGTCGCAGTTTTACGCTTTAATTGGTCGTCTCCCCATACATTAAATGAAGCCTTTTTAATATCTGAAACAGCCTTGGCATCATCAATATTTTCTTCATTTGGATTGATACCATTACTCATTAAGTATGCTGATAGTGCCCATCTAGCTGTTGAATACATACCCAAATTAACATTTGAGGTATATAGACTTCTATCAAATAAAGCCTTAAATCCGTTATTAGCTACAACGCTAGCTACATCTGGCTTTCTAGTTGAATATACCATAGAATATGCACCCCAGAAATATGGCATACAATATGTCATAGTATCTGACATGTTATCATTTCTAATTTTGGTTAAATCATCATTAAACATAGTCGCATATTCTTTTAAGTTAGGATATAAATCACTTTGAGTTTCTATTTCGTATAATAGTCCTTCATTATACATTTTAGTAACCATATAATCACCAGGAATAGCTACATCATATGCTGTAGTTCCTGCTGTAATTTTTTGATACATTGTTTCTGATGATGTAACTGTTTCCTCAATTACAGGTACTCCAGTTTCCTCTTCAAATTTAATCAATAATTCTTCATCGATATATTCTCCCCAGTTAAGAAGATATAATGCGTCAGCTTTTCCACCATTATTAAGGATAATACAGGCAAAAATTGTAAAGATAATTATTATAATTCCTATTATAGATACCTTTTTCATTATGCCACCTTCTTACTCTTCTTTTTTGAGGTTTTAAGTGATATTGCTAGTACAATTGTTAAAGTTACCATTGTAAGTAATGCGTTATATGCATATGCACCAGCAGAGAAATTCTTCTTTGTATATGAGTTATATACATAATTTGAGAAATTATAGAATCCATTTCCTTGAGTGAAGTATGAAATAACAAAATCATCAATTGACAATGTGAATGCAAGTAAAGCACCAGTCATAATCGCTGTTTGTAAAGATGGAATAATAACCTTAAACAAGCTCTTCATTGGTGAACAGCCTAAATCCTGAGCAGCCTCAAATAAAGACTCATCAGTTTGTTGAAGCTTAGGTAAAATCATCAAAATTACATATGGTGTAGTAAAAAATACGTGAGCAATAAGCATTGTTGGGAAACCAAATACCTGAGGAATAATTGGCAATAACAAGCTAAATATTAGCATTATTGAAACTCCTGTTACAATTTCAGATTGCATCATTGGCATTTCATTTAAGAAGCTGATTGTTTTTTTTGCTTTACCACTTAAGGCATTAATTCCTATTGATGAGAATAGACCTAATACAGTTGCAATCAATGTTGCCCAAAATGAAACTAATAATGAATCTAAAATATTACGATATAGCTTTGCATTAGTAAATATTTCTTTATAGTTTGCAAACGTAAATTTACCAAAATGTAGTGCTTGCATCGAGTTTGCATCACTATTAAATGATTGATATACAATTACAAGTACAGGAATGTACATCATAAGCATTGCGATAACAACAAATGCACATTTTAAGATTTTAGGAAGGTATTTTTTAATACCAGTAGCTTCCATCATATAATACCATCCTCCTTCTTTGCTTTTCCAAGTACAACAAGGAAGAAGACAATAATAATACTTACAAATATAGATAACAATGAACCTAAATTATAGTTGTTAGCTGTTTTAAACATATTTTCAATAATATTACCAATCATATTAACCTTACCATCACCTATAATTGCAGAAATCGCAAAGCCTGTAGCGGCTGGTAAGAATACCATAATCATTCCTGATAAAACTCCATCAAGTGATAATGGGAGTGTAACCTTAAGGAATGTTTTCCAAGCTGGAACACCTAAATCCTTAGAAGCTTCAATTAAGCTTCTATCCATTTTTTCAAGAATTGTATAAATTGGGAAAATCATAAATGGTAAATAGGTTGTAACTGTTACAAAAATAACTGCACCTTTACTACCAATTAGATTAAGTCCAGATAATAAATCAGATGAGAATAATTTATACCAAGATAAAATTCTTAGCATTGAATTACACCACATTGGTAATATCATACATAGTAAAATTAATACCTTATGCTTTAAATTAGAAAAAGATACAAAATATGCAACAGGGTATCCTACTAAAAGGCATATAACTGTTGTAAAGAAGGCAATAACAAGGGAATTCCATAATGCCTCCCAATATGTTATATCTGTTAATTCAGCATAATTGCTTAAAGTCGCTTGAGCACCTGTTAAATTCATTCCGTCGGTATGAAGAAATGTTAATACTAGCATTAACACAAGTGGCACAACAACAAGTAATGATAGCCATACAAAATATGGTATAGCAAAACCTTTAAATCGTTTCATTAATCCTCATCCTTCATCATATGAATTTCATATGAATCAATCTTAAGACCAATTCGTTGTCCGACCTCAACGTTTTGATAATCTTCAACAAGTAAATCCATACCTTCACATTCAACATGCATTTCAAAATGAATACCTGTAAATACAGATTTTGTTACAACACCTTGTAATATTGCTGAGTCAGGGTCATCTAAAACTAAATCGAAATCCTCTGGACGAATAACAGCATTAACCTTTTCGCCTACTTCGAATGTTGTAATATATGTATCAAAATCCTGACCTAAGAAATTGAAGACATTTTCACCAACAAATGTACTTTCTAAAATATTAGCTCCATCATAGTTAGCTAAAAGCTTTTCTTTCTTCTCAGTAATTGATTCAACATAGATATTGTTAGGAGTTACATTAAATCCAACCTCATCACCAACGTTGAATTTATCCTCAGATGATACGTGTACAACTGTACCATTGATTTCAACATCCATAATATATGAATTTACTTGGAACTTAACTGATAATACCTTACCAATTAGCTTAGCTGATTCAAGAGGTACAACGTCAAAATCTTCTTTTTCAACGATTACATAAGCTTTATCACCTGGCTCAAGGTCAAGTGATGAAACCTTAAACGTCTTATTAAGCATAGTTAAACGACGCTTATCTGAATATACACCTGGAATAATATTAGCCTCACCAATAAATGTAGCTACAAATTTATTATTTGGTGTATTATAAATATCTTCTGGTCGTCCAATTTGTTGAATCTTACCACCATTCATAACCACGATAGTATCAGACATAACCATAGCTTCTTCTTGATCATGAGTTACAAAAATAAATGTAATTCCTAGCTTTTGTTGAAGTTCCTTAAGCTCAAGTCTCATCTTCTTACGAAGCTTTAAGTCAAGTGCTGAAAGTGGCTCATCTAGAAGTAAAATACGTGGTTTATTAACAATTGCTCTTGCAATTGCAATTCTTTGCATTTGTCCACCAGAAAGTGAAGAAATTTGACGGTCTTCATATCCAGATAGATTAACAAGCTTTAATGCCTTTGTAACCTCATTTTTGATTACTTCTTCTTTGAATGATCTTTTTGAAATTCTATTTAGCATTTTTTGATATACATCCTCGTTTGCTAAATCATTAATCAATGAATTAACTGTTTCCTTGAATGTATCATTCTTTAATTCAATTTTAACATCACGACGATCTAAAATTTCTTGTAACAAGCCTTTATAATTTAAAGCTTTCTTTTGTTCCTTAGAAATAGCTGCTATTTCATTTTTTACTTCTTCTGTAACAGATAAATCTGTAAAGTATTGAATTGCGGCCTTTCTAACCTCTTTTGGTTTATCAATTTTTGAAAGAAATTTAATAACATTATCTATTTCTTCTTCGTCAAAACCATATTCTTCCATCATTTCCATAACACCTAGGTCATAGACGTTAGAATATACGTTGTTCCTTAAACCAAATGCAACATTATCATAAATGTTTAAATGAGGAAACAATGCATAACGTTGGAACACTGTGTTAATTGGTCTTTTATGGCTAGGTAACATTTGAATTTCTTCACCATCTAGCAATAATTGTCCCTCTTGCATCGTTTCAAATCCACCAATAATACGAAGTGAAGTTGTCTTTCCACATCCTGATGGACCAAGTAATGTAACGAATTCATTTTCGTTAATTGACATATCGAAGTCTTCTAGGATTACATTTTCTCCATATGCCTTTTTAATTCCCTTAAGTTCTACTAAAGTACGGGCCATTTCTCTCTCCTATATATACAATAATTTGGTTTTTAATAATATCCAAAAGAGGGTATTCTATATAACTGCATAAATAATATCATAAAGCATATTTAATGTAAATAATATAATTTGAAAAAATATTATTTATTTCTTTGAAATAATCCCTACTTAAATAGAAATCATTCTATTTTTCACTATACTAGCCAGTATCTCTTATTATATAGGTAGTTTGTATATTGTGGCATCTAGACTCACCTTGATGCCAACACTTAATGATACAAACTTGGAACTATTTATTGAAGAATAGAGTAATGTATATCCTTAATATGAAAAAAGATGCATAAGACCGTAGTCCTATACATCTTGATGTGAACCTTGATTTATTATTTAATTAGAGCTGGTCACTCTCTCAATTCAAAATGAGTCCTATTTTTAAGTAATACTACTTGATACAACTTCTTCATATTTTCATATTTTTCATGAACACAATAAACGCCTTTAGAATTAGAACATTTTTTTAAAATAATAAACAAAAATCCAGGATTCTCATAAATACCATAACCATAACCCTTAAAATAGTTTTTGAGGCTCCATTTTGCATAAAACATTCTTTCTATATCATTATATTCAATATATGTTTCTTTTGCTTTTATATATAATTTTTCTCTATAAAAAACAATTTTTTTAGTTTCAAATAAAATCTCATTCACTAATGACATACCTCCTTGTAAGCCAAAATAGTTAAATAATTAACCCAATTATATAGCTCGTTAAATTCTCCAAACCAAAATACAGTGTTTTTGCACCTGCAACAACAAACACTACTTTAACACAAATCAACACCGCAGTTAATTATTCAAACTGCCTGTTTCATCCAAAATACATCACAGTTGTAATAGTTAAATAATGACGGTTTTACGTTTTAATGACAATGTCTCTCATTATTTGCCGATAAAGCTATAATAAATCTCTATCTTCTATCTTATACCTAGTATATGAGCAAATATATGTAGTTTTCTTAATATACCTTAATCTATAAATTATAATGTACTACTTTAGATTAAGTTCAATATAACTAATCATTTCACATTATTTTAATAAATACGCATATGATTTACTATCGCTTTCCTCTTTTATAAGGGCATATGAGTCCGTAATAGCAATTACTGACATATATTCATTTTCTAAATACAGTATCATATCATTAAAATTCATCATTATACCATCTGGATATAAATCAGATATCACAAAAACTCTATCATTTTCTTTCGCTGTTATCATAGAAAGAGTGTTTTTTAAATCTCCATAACATACAATTCTTTTTTGTTCAATATACTTTTTTGAATCATGACAAAATCGCATTATAAAATCATGTCTTTTTTTAGTGGAATTAAGTTCGTAAGTTAACCTACTTTTCTTTGTTGAAACAATATACTCATCAATTAATCTTTTCTCATATCCATTCATATAAATACTCCATTTCATCGTCCTCTTCATCTAATAGCAACCAAAATAGCAGCCCAAAATAGTAATGCCAATGCTTAAATTTGGGAGTATTAGGGTGAAAATGTGTTCCGTGCTTTCCATTATGAAATATAGGTTCTTTCTTTCCACCTTTTAAAAAGGCAGCTTGTTTTGCTTCTTTTTTAGTTTTCTTTTTTATTCTCGGAGCTGCTTTTTTTCTTTCATAAACTTTCTTCTTAAAATACACAATAGAATTTTCAACAAAGGAAGAAAAACTATCACCAATATAATCAAATACCATTTCAATAAAATGAGTTTGTTTTTCAACTTGAGCAACTGCTACAGTTGCACAAAATGCTATTGCCAAACTGGTTAGTGCAGAAAACAAACTTATAACAAAATGCCCGTCTCCATCAGAATACATCACAGGAGTGATAGATAAATAAGGACGGATTTTACATTTTAATGATAAAACCTCTCATTATTCACCAATAAAGCGATAATGAATCTCTATCTTCTGCTTTATTATACCATCTTCTTTTGATAACCTACATAATAATGCAGTAATTTTATTATTATTTTTCACTTTACCTCCATTTACTATATAGGCTTGCTTATTAATTTCATTATACATCTAAATCATCTTCTTTTAAAATTAATTCTTTTAAAATATTAGATAAGTCTAATTCTCCAAATACTTGTATTACTTCAATTACTATATCGCTTGTTTTTTTTATCTTTTGATTGTTCATAAAAATACCTAAAACATATTTCTTTTATTATTTGTCCTTTCTTATATTTTTGAATATAGCTAAATTCAACAGTATAATAACAAGTACTAACAATCCCATATGCGGATAATTAGTTATTTTCTTAACTATACGAAAAAAAAGACACACAAAACTTTTTTAGTTTCATGTGTCGTAATAAGCAAGCTTATTTGTTATTTAATTATTCTTCTTAATTCATATTTTGGAGCATATCCTATATGTTTTTCTTTAACTACATTATCTTCTTCATATTGAATTACAATGTTATGATAAAACCCAAAATCAAAAAGCATTGCAACAAACCATCTTTTATCATTTACAGGTCGTATTTCTATAACATTTTCTATATCTATTTGTTTATTCTTATAAACCAGTTTTACTTTGTTTGAAGAATTATCGATAAACATCTTATGTGGTTCATCATGCAAACATGCAACTTCTAACAATATTGTGAAAACAATAATAGTAAAAACAACTCCAATTAAAACAAAAACGCTTAATAAACTACGCTCTTGAACACACCAAATAATACTTATAGGAATAAACAATAATGAAATGATTACTTGAACACATGCAATTCTTTTATGAATCCCTTTAATAATATTTATTTCCATACTACACCTTCTCACATATTTTTTAATAAAGATAACAATAGCCTTAATGGCGTGGTAAGTTCTTGCTCAATTAGGGTTCTGACAGCAAACGTCTTTAGCCCCACTTTAGTTCCTGGAATTCTTGTGCTAGTATATCCTCCTACAAATCCAATTCCAAACGATAGAACTCCATTAATTCCTCCAACTACTATTTCCTTCATAAATTGCAAAACAGACCATTCTTTGTTTGGACTAATCGCTGCATTTAATGAATATCCTACTCCGGATGCAAGTGCAGATGCTCCTACCCCAATACCAAATGCAGCCTTTGCAGTAGCACTAACACCTAGAATCGTCAACCCTTTACCAGCTAAAATGGAGGTGCCAACACCAGCGCCTAACACTGTAGCCAATCCAGTGCCAGCACCAGCAATTGCCCCACCAAGAATATTGCCAAGATATCCACCAACACCTATGCTTCCATTTATTGAACCATCATCTTTGTAATCTTGATATAATGACGTCCCTACTCCAATTCCTGCGCCTATACTAGCTCCGATTCCCATACCAAGTAGAATCATAGTCAGTGTAATAGCAAAATGCCCCGTCGGATCCATAAACATCACTGGTGTGAAGTATTCAAAAGGAGACTATGGTAAGAAATTATAGTTAATTTCTATCCTTTGTACTTTTTTCTTATCAATCACAACATCATTATACACTTCTAGTGGATTATTTAAAAGATATTCTAACATCATATTTAAGATTAAGTTGTAAATTTTTTCATTCATTTTACATTTACCATTATAGGTTCTATCAATTATTACTATTGTTTCCATATTCACACCTTCAAATTTAATCTAAAACGCGAGATAGGGTGGCTATTAGTACAGCCACACCTATCCCTCGTTTTCTACGATTTAATTATAAAGACCTGCTGGGTGCATATTCCGGTCTTTATATTATTTCTATACATTTAAATATTACATTTAATTCTTAATAAATAGGTAGTTTGTATAGTGTGGCATCTAGACTCACCTCGATGCCAACACTTAATGATACAAACTTGGAACTATTTATTGAAGAATAGAGTAATGTATATCCTTAATATGAAAAAAGATGCATAAGACCGTAGTCCTATACATCTTGATGTGAACACATAATGTTAATTTAATTTTGTAATTATTTAACATTTAATCGATAACATTTCGTTTAATAATTTTAAAACTATCACTATGCGATTTTAGCCATTCAGAAAATCTTTTATTTTGAATAATTAATACATTTCTCCTTATTTGTTGATTTGTAATTATTCTATATTTTTTTTCTAACTTTGGATTATTATAATTACTAATCTCTTCTATACAAGTAATATCATCAAATGGCAAAACAATAGTTTTACCCATAAATTTAATTTCAAATTTATTTTCTGTAAGAATATAAATAATATCATATTTTCTAAAAAGATAAATTGCCAAAAAAGCCCAAGGAATTGCAGCAAATGCTATAAATTTTAAAGTAATAGTTGCTAAAAAAGATAACAGTATTACAAACCCAACTATACCAACTCCAAAGATAAATACTATTCTATCTGGATATGAATTTATTCTCATAAAAATATAGCTCCTCCTATTATTGCTTTTAAAATATCTTTATATGTTATACTCCCCATATACCAATAATAATCATGCCCATAGTAAATTCCTTTATTATTGCCAAATGTAATCGAATTTGCTTTAACAGTATCACTATGAGGATAACGAGGATCGTAACAATGATCAATCCCTATCAAATATCCTCCCCCAAAATCAATAAATGGACCAGCATAATCTCCCTCATTAACATAGTTTTGAATAAGTCCTGTTGAATATGAGAATCCCAAAACATTCCATTTAACGCCACCATAATAACCAAAATGAGGATATAAACCAAAACTTTTATTTTTGAAATCAATTACCAAAGAAACACCGACCTTTAAACCCATTCCAGCTCCCATACCTCCTGAAATCGAAAAATCTAAAGCAACTGGAGTATCAGTAATTGCTCCATATGTTACCGTTGCAGCGGTGGTAACTGCTGCTATTCCAACAATAATCCAAGCAAGTGCACTTATTGCAAAGTGCCCGTCTCCGTCAGAATACATTACAGGATTGTTATTACAGTAAGCAAATAAATTTGCACATCCAACATTTTCAATATCCAAATATTGAGCACTATCATAAATCAACCATCTACGCCATTTTGGTACATAGAATCTAGATTTACAATAATACATATCTACATCATAATCAAAATAATATCCTTTATATCTTATTGGATTATAAATACCTTGACTGAATGTTACATTTCCATCATTATCATAATAGATATCTGTTCCAAGATTACCATATGCATCACAACTATATTTTACTACAAGCCTACCATTTATGTCTACTAATCCTAATATATTTTGCATAAAATCTTTTACATAAAAGTATTTAGTATTATTATCCTGAATAAATCCATATACTTGTCCATTTTCATCATATAAATAATCATTTCTATGATATGGTGTAATCTCAGTAATTAATCTATCACCATCATAATAGTAATTAGTTACTTCCTCATATGAATCTCTATCATCGCTATACCAATACCCTACTACTTTTTTAATAATCAATCCTTGATCATCATATGTATAATCTACAGTCTTTTGTTCATCAATATCCATCTCTTCAGATAAAGATACTAATCTTCTTCCTTCAAATTGATATTCAATTCCTTTATACAATCTAGGCTTAAAGTTATCTGTAAACGAATAATATATTTTATCTCCATTAACAGTATCTAATCTATCCTTAATTGTACTATCATATGTAAATGTAGTATTGCCTGCAGTTAAGATATTACCATTATTATCATAGCAATAGAACGTATTATCTTCTACTATTAGTTCTCCTGCCAAATCATATTCATATGTATGTGAACCAAAAATATTATCTGTTACACTTGTAATTCTTCCTTCTACATCTGTTTCATAATTTCTATTAACCGAAGAATTACCATACTTAATTGTTTCTTTTTTTATTTGGGAAGATATATATTTAGTATCACTCCTTGTTTTATATTCATATGTATTTGAAAGAATACTTCTTCCGCATCTATGGATATCAATTCTTTTCAACATACCAAAATCATCATATTCTGAAATCTTAGAATAATCCTTTAGTTCTTCTGCTAATAAAGCTAATGTTGATTCCTCACAATATGCGTTTCTTACTGCCAGCATTTCTATTTGACCAAGCAGAGGATATGATGTTTGAAATGACCCAAGATAAGACATATGTTCTGACTCCTCAAAACATCTTCCTATTTCCGTCTTTCCTAGCCCAAATCCATCTTTACCATATAGATATTTTGTATAAATATTTGCAGCTGCATCATCAGGTTTTACAAAGACTCTAAATACAAGCTCTGGATTACCATATGAATCAGAATCTGACGTATACTTATACGAAAACGCAATTGTATACCATTTATCATTTAAGCATTTTAATCCTGTATTATATGTTCCAAATAAGTATTCCATTACTAGTTCATCGTTATTATTTCTAAAGAACTTAAAATTATATCCATTCTCATCTTCTGATTCTAAAATGTATTGTTGATTATTTTTTCCATCGAAATAAACTCTCAACATAATTGTTCCATCGCCAATAAGTCCAAAATTATATGCCAAATCATTGCCATCTGCTACATAACAATAATGTTTAATGTATTTATTAAAATTAAATGTTCTATCTTTATCAAATGATGTTTTGTTACGAACAGAGAATGAAATAGGTTTCTTACCTGTAAGAGATGTGACACTATTTTGAAGAGGATAAATCTCAAAATCATTAAGCATATTTTGATTAATTGTATGTAAATTTGTAGCGCTAAAATCAACTGTTCTTATTTCGTCTGATACATATTCATTATCAATTAAATAATCTTTAGTTAATCTATAATATTCCTGCATTTCCTCTTTTGTAACATTAGTTCTATTCCCAATCATCAAAGCTGTAATATGTGCATTCAAAGGCTTTGAAATGCTATTTTCAGCGACATTGTATCCAATGTGGAATATCGCTGGATTTGCAATATGTACATCAAATTTAGAATCTGAGCTAGTAAATACTTTCATCTTTTCATTCAATGTTAATTGGTATTCACATATATAATTAATACCTTGCTCTATATTTCTATTAACCCAATTTAAACTAAAAAAATTCCATTCATCTAATTTATATGTGTTATCTGTAATTAATGGTTCATATTGATTACCATTTGAATCTATAAGTTTGAGGCGAAGTTTTCGGTCTTTGCCAATATATACTCCTACTAAACTTTTATCTTCTCCTGAACCATTACCACTTTTTGTTGAAAATAAATATCGCTCACTATTTGAACTAAATCCATAAAACCAAAAGCCAATACATTCACCAGGAGAAGATTCATTTAAACTATTCCCCATATTGTAACATATAGGTTTAGATATATTTGCAAATATACATGGTATTATTCCGTCTTTTTCGTATCCTACTTTTGTTTGATCTCCAGTTAAACAATTATATGCATATACTCCATAATTTTTATTGCTTAAGAATGTTGTTCCTCTAAATATACTTGATATGTATTCAGTTTTATTAAAAAGAATACTATTTAATGCTTCCGGACAACATCCTTTTGACCTAGAAATTGTATCATATGACTGATACATCTTTTTTTGAACCACTTCTTTTTTCTCTAAGTTAACGTTGCCCAAATTATCATACTGATATTCTATATTAAACCCATCCCCGTTCGCATTAACAACATTAAAATCATTATCATATGTTAGTTGCTTCAAAACTTTATTATTCTTATCCTTAACTACTCTCAAACACTTATATTCATCGTATTCATATTGATATCTTAAACTTTCTGTTCCATTAGGGTATACATAATAAATCTTAGATATTCTATCGTCCAAATTATACTCAAAACGATATCCATCACCATTCTCTCCATATATCAGTTTTACTAAAGTTCTATTTTCATCATATATATTCGTAAATAATCTTTCATTATTTAAACTAATAGCTTCAATATCTCCATAATTGTTATATGTAAAAGAGTAGACCTTCTCATCGTTAAAATCAGCAAGAGTCAACCTATTTTTATCATCATAAGTATAATTTGCATTATATTCAATTCTACCTTTTTTGTAGATTATTTGTATTAAATTATCGTATAAATCATATTTATACTCCGTGACTATTGATAAAGCATCTATTACTTTAATTAATTTGCCAAATTCATCATAAGTATAATTTGTTGTATTTCCTAGTGCATCCATTTCCTGAATCAATGCACCAGCAGAATCATACATTTTAGTGTTCTCTACGATTTTAGTCATATTAGAATTAAATAATAACGATTTAGTCAAATTATTGTTATTATCATATGTATTATTTTTCATTACCCAGTAAGGGAAACTAACATCTATAAGATTTCCTTTATCATCATACTTAAAACCACAAATGGCAGAATCCGCCCCAACTACTCCTGTTAACATATTCGATTCATTATAGGATGATTGAATAGAACCATAACCAGTCTCTTTTGATAAGTTATTTCCGTTTGCATCATATTCATAGAATGAACCAAAATCTTTTTTTAATACTTGAAGCCCACCTAAAATAATTGATGAATTCCCCTTTAAATTAATTGTTACCTTTACTTTTTTATATGTAGATAATGCCTTCATTCCTAAAACTACTAAATCAAAGTTATCATCAATCACTTCTTTTTTAAAACATTTTCTACATGTACTATCAGCTTCTAAAACAACCTCAACATTTGATGTGTCTGTATATGGTGTTAATTGCTTACCAAATAATACTAATGTAATGTTATCTGTCCCTAAGCCCTCCACATCAACACTGTAGCTTAAGCTACCTGTCCCTGTTACTTTATATGCAGAATTACCTAATGCATTATAATACATTGATGTTGGTCGAATCGAATAAGGAATGATACTTACTTCATTCTTATTAAAGTAATCTATCCCAATACCCGGAAATAAGTTTTCTAATCGGTTTTTAGTTGGAATTACACTACTTTGAGATAAAAGGCACTTTGTTTGCTTATCATATTCTGTTTTTATTACGTTTGCATCATCATCCATTTCATACAGTGGTAGACCGTTTGAATCAAAAAATACATACGTCTTTTTACCATTCGAAACTGTAATTGTTGTTTTGTTTTGCTCATACGAAATTGATGTTGTATCCGTTGCTTGATAAGCTCCTGCCAAATCACAAACATAACCAGTAAATGATGTAACTTTACCATTTTGAAGTGTGTATTCAATTTTACAATCATTTAAATTGTCTTTTACAACTATAAGCGATTCACTAAAAAGTAGATCAACGTTAGACTTTTCTATATATGCATCTACAACTCCATCTATACATACAACCTTTTTTACAGCTATATTACTTAAATATCCATTGTTATATGTAAGATTACACATATACAATTCCTCATTATTATGGAAATAATGGATTTCTGTTACATAATTGTTAGTAGTATTAAACCTAATTATATCCCCTTTATTATTAGAAATATATTTTTGACTTGAAGTCATTGATATTGAATAATGTGTACCATTTTTCATATAAATCCCAAATGGATAATCCCCACTATTCTCATCATACATAGCACTATTTTCATATTTATCTATTAGCTCGTAATATTCAGAATTAGAATTTGTCTCTTCATTGTATACTATTTTACTGCCAGTTTCCTCATTAAAGCTTTCATCATTTGAGTATATATCTTCAGAACCATCGGCATTTTTCAAAATATATTCCCCTATTCCACATACAACTTTAGAATAATAATTTAGTCGAATTCCTTTTCCAAAAATTCCGTTTTCATTTCTATTTTGATGATTATATATTAAACCAATACTGATAGGTGAATCACCTAATGTTGTTAACAATGGCAGTTCTGCGATTAAATTCGCATCATCCTTATTTAAATTTACATTAACACTGCCTGCATTCCCTACAGTTTGTGTTAATTGCTTCGTATATTGTTTTAAACCTCTATTCATTTTTATTTTTCTC
>CAMELE010000020.1 GCA_945923475.1 uncultured Mollicutes bacterium | reverse complement strand
CTGAATTTGGTGACTATGATTTCCCCCACACCCCCCTAATTTGGTGGAGTGCCAAAAAAACTATCAGAAATTCTCTAATAGCTTTTTTTATTGAGTTATATTCAAAATTATTTTTATTGTTTTTTGATTTCGTTAAGAAGATATAAATAGTTAGTTCCTCTATTTAATGAATTAGTTTCATCAAGAATATATGCCCAACTTTCATCATAGTTAGATGGTACAGAAAATTGCGAAGTTCCAATTATTTTATAAAACTGTTCTGCATTACCTGCATACTTCAACTCAAAATCATCAGATAATTTTATCTTCTCGTTTACAGTACATACTGGCTTATTGTACAAGTCATGTTCTAAATTTCTAGAAAAAAATAAAACTTTATAGTTCACATCACTTATTTGCTTAATATTTGCTAAATTCGTTATTATTTCTCTTTTAGTATCATTTATCTTCTTTGACTTTTCAATATCTTCAGTATATATCAAACCATCTTTTATGTAATAACCTGAATCACACTGAACATAAATATCATTTTGGCTCAATGCACCATCTGTATCAATAATATGATATACACCAAAAAAATCAGTTGTTAACAAATTATAGTTATCTTTATAAAACTTAATAATACTTTGAATTTCAGAAATACATCCTTCAAGTGTCGCCTCAGCTTTCAAACTTATATCACCACCAGTAATTCGAGTCATTATATTAATATTCTTTTTTGAAATGAAATTTTTAGTTGGCTTATATAAAGTCGTTTGATCAGAAAGTCCTTCACAAATTATTAACAAAAATTTTCTACTCATGTTTAATAAGCTCACCAGCCTTTACAAAAGCACGATATATATCGTAAATATCGATTTGCTCTGCAAACTTATTATTATCATCTAAAAATAATCTTTTAATATATTGACTTCGTAAGTTTCCTGTATCACTAATTCTTGGATAACTAATATATCTATCATTTTCATCAATTGACGAAAAAATAATAGATTCTTTTATTACTTCTAATGCACGAAGGTTATGTGATGTAAACAATAATTGCCCCTTAGCATTTTGCTTAAATGATATTAATATTTCTCCTAATAAAAACTCAAATATTCCAGAATCAAATTCATCTACAATTAATATAGAATATTTATTATTAAAAACATCTACCATAGCTGAAATTAATGATATTATTTTTTTTATACCATCCGACTCTAATCTTAACGGAATTTGAACATCGTTTCTAATTGAAACAACTTCACATTTAAACCCTTCAGAACCATCATCAAGTATTGTATTTCCTAAATCAACTACTTTAACTCTCATATTAGGAATTATTTTATTGATAACTATATCTATCTCCTGAAAATATTCATAAATTACATTTTTCAAACTTATTTGTAACTTGCTTTCTCCAAATATATTGAATCTTCCAACAAAAGTATTAATTAAGTTTTCAGTTTCATTTTTATAGAAAAATGGAATTGCATCATTAGCTGCAATTTGGCTTATAGATTTATTATTATAAACATGCATATTATGAATTGCAAATATCTTCATATTTCGAACAGCAACGGCAATCGATTTGTATTCATCATTTCTTAATAAAATATTTATCAATTCATCAGAAAAAATAAATGTAGAATCTTTCGAATTAGAAATTCCTCTTAATAAAACTAACTCATTAGGAATATTTTTATCTATTTTTTTCATAGAAGATAAAAAAGCTAATGGCGAAATAAAAGATGATAAATCTTTAGAAAAATCTACTTCTATTAGTTTTGATTCCTTACTCCATTTTTGATTTTTAGAATCATATTGTTTATAAGTTAACTTTTCATTAATAATTACTGACTTCTTTTCTTCATTGTTTTTAATAAATTTAATTTCGTAAAAAAATATTCTCTTATCAACTCCATCGTGGAAAAACGACATCTCTATTGAAGCAGTTTGCTCATTACTTGTAATAATATCAAAAAATTCAAAACTATTAAACTTGTTAGTAAATACATTTTTATTAGAGTTTTGACTAATGATAACTTTTTTTAAAATATCTATAGCATTTACCATTGATGTTTTTGAACTACCATTAGGTCCATATATACCAATAACATCTGAACTATCAAGTCTAAAATCAGCTTCTTCAATCTTCTTTTTTGAATCAAACTCAACAATACCATTTTTGGTATTTTTTATATTTTTGATTTGAACACTCAATATTCTAATACCTAAATTCATATCATTGTACCTCACTAGATTTGTAGTATTTATATTTTACCACCTCCAATCTTTTTTTTCAAGAGAATAATCAATTTTGTAGTTTTTTAGAACAAAAATGGAAAATATTTTCGCTTTTCAATGTTATTTTATTCACTTTTTATTATTTATATTCATAATTTCAAAAAATAAATTTTTATTTAAATTGTTTAATTTTCATTAATAATTTTAAAATGAAGCAATGCTGTTTCTATAGCTTTTGTCATTTCTTTTGTTGGATGGTTAACAGATTGTTTAGTTCCATCTTTTCTTCTATTTGATTGCATACCAACACCGTACTTTCTTTTTATTTCAGCTATGTAACTTGAATGAGCAATAAGTCCAAATTCTTATTTTATATATTCTTGAATTTGTTTATATGTAGCTGTTTTTCTTTTGTACTGCTCTGGTCTAGGTTTCTTTTCAATTAACTTTGGTATTTTCTCTTTTGCTGCCTTTTCTTTAATAGTTTTAGGTTTAACTTGTCGATTAGGAACTTCTCTAAAAGGTATTACCCCCCCCAACTGCTTCTCCGTCAATATTCATTTCAATAACTACTGAATCATCAACTACTTTGTTTTGATTTTTTATTACATTTGCTTCTTCTTGAGGTATATTAAATTTAAATATTATTTTGCCTATTTGATTATTTTCATTAAAATGAATTTCTTTAATAATTAATGTAATAAGGTTACAACGTTCTTCATGTCCATATTCATGAACTAAAACAGATACCGTTTGTAAATCACTTATGCCTTCTTTAACTAAGATTTCTTTAGTGTTGTAGTTACACAATCCTTCGCAACCTTTTCCTAATTCTTCTTCAGTAGCATATCTAAATGTGTAACCTTTCTTATCTACAACATCTAATAATTCTTTCATGATTAAATCCTTTTCTTTTGATAAACATCTAAAGTGTTTTTCATCTAAGATATCTTCTCCACAACTGGTGAAGTTTGAAAGTTATTCATAGAAGTGAATCTCATAATAATCTCTAAAGATTTCCTCTTTTGATTTCTGTAATTCCTTTTCTTTAAAATCTAAGTATTCAAGTAAGATAGATTCTTGAACTTGTTCAACTAATGTTTGTTCCATCAACTAAACATGCATCATTATTAGATGTGATTATAAGCAAATCGATTTAAGTAAAAAGTCAAACTTTTTAGTGTAAAAAGATGCTATCCTACATACAATAATAGTTATGTCACGATAATTATATAATTTCGATTTTAATTATTTTGTTACATTATGTCGTTAATATTAAATTTATTATTAATTTCCCTATAGGGTTGTACATTATACCAAATTTCCCCATTTTAAAAAACTAATTTGTTACGTATAAAACAATAATGTTAAAATATCTCAATGCATCTTCTATTGCAGCTACTTTATCCTGAGGACACTCATATTTGGGATCAGTTTTTCTTCTATTAGCCTGCATCTCAACACCATGCATTCTCTTTACTTCAGAGATATATACAGTATGAATCTTAAGACCATACTTCTTCATAATATAGTCCTTAATTTGCTGATATGTAGCTTGCTTACGATTGTAATGATGAGAACGTTCTTTTGGTATATGGTAGCTCTTTTGATATTTTCTACACAATACATCTTTCCCATCGACTTCTCTTAATACCATTTCATGGCCTTCTTCATCTATATAATGTGGCATAAATTGTTTTGATGGTTTTGATCCATTAAGTACTTCTCTAAACGCAATAGCTTCAGGTCCATTTTAGGTATTAAAATAATAATCTAGCTATGACTATTATTAAGTTTTAACTAGGGAGGAGATTATCCTCCCTAATTGATTTTTAAAACAAAGTGGTTTATTTTTATACTAAAACCGGAAGAACGGACGATTGACCGGTCGATTCAAACAAATTTCACCTAAAAAGTGGTCGATTGGTCGATTCAGCGGTCGATTCAAACAAATTTCACCTAAAAAGTAGTTGATTGGTCGATTCAACGGGTAAATTTGAAACCCACACAAGAATTTAATCATATATGGTACAATTAAATAATTCTTATGAACATTGCAAATTATATTTAAAGAGTACTGATATAACAAATGCAAACTTCTTTTTTATAAAAATAAATCCTGCAAAATTACTTAAATTCAATATTCTATATAAATTCACTTTAATAATTTATTATTATACTTAATAATTTTATGATACAATATTTATAGTATTGGTGGTGGGAATATGAAAGAAATAAATGCAAGCCAAATTCATGAGGCTGTCGTAAAAGCAATCAATGAGGCCGCTTGCAAATTAAATGATTTTACATTTAATAAGCTTAAGCAGGCTTTAGAAGATGAATCAGACTCATTATCTAAATCTATATTAAGCGATATTATTAAAAATAGCTGTCTAGCTAGGGATGAGATGATTCCAATGTGTCAGGATACTGGAATTGTAGTAGTTTTTGCTAAGCTTGGATATGATGCTCACTTAACATGCGATTTATATGATACAATTAATAGTGCTGTAAGTGAAGCCTATACTAGCTTTTATTTAAGAAAAAGTGTTGCAGATCCTATAACAAGAGTAAACACTTTAGATAATACCCCTGCGATTGTTCACGTTACAATGGTTAAAGGAGATAGCTTAGAATTAACCATAGCACTTAAGGGAGCAGGCTCTGAAAATATGTCTAAGCTTAAAATGCTAAATCCTACTGATGGTGTTCAAGGAATTATTAATTTCGTACTTGATACCGTCAAAGAGGCAGGTGGAAGACCTTGTCCTCCATTATTTATCGGCATTGGCATAGGTGGAGATTTTGAAAAGGCTCCTATACTGGCAAAAGAAGCCTTGATGCAGGAGCACAATAGTGATAATGAAGAAATTAAAAGCTTAGAATTAAAGATCAAGGATGAATTAAACAAATTATATGTAGGTCCTATGGGCTTAGGTGGAAAGGCTACTGCTTTAGATGTTTTTATTAAAACCTCTCCATGTCACATAGCATCCTTACCAGTTGCAATAAACATTCAATGTCATGCTAATAGACATGTAAAGGTGGTGTTATAGTGGATATAACTAAGTTACATGCTGGAGATATAATAAAATATTCAGGCGTTATTTATACAGCTAGAGATCAAGCTCATTTGAGGCTTAAAGAAATGATTGATAATAATGTACCAATTGATATAGATTTTACGGATAGCCTTATCTATTATGCTGGACCTACTCCGACAAGGCCTGGTCAAGCAATTGGATCTATTGGTCCTACTACATCCTCAAGAATGGACAAGTTCATCTCTTATATGAATCCTCTTAAAGTAAAAGGAATGATTGGTAAAGGACCAAGAGATAACAGTGTTAAGGAAGCTTGTAAAAACGATAAGCTTGTATACTTTATAACTACAGGTGGTGCTGGTGCACTTTTATCAAAATGTGTTATTGAGGCTACAGAGGTCATGTTTAATGATTTGGGATGCGAGTCAATAAAAAAGCTAATAGTAAAGGATTTCCCATTGATTGTAGCTTATGATATTTACGGTAATGATGTATTTGAAAGGAATTTAAAATAATATGGAACTAAAAGAAAAAGCATTAAAATTTCATGAAGGAGGAAAGTTTAGTACTACTCTTAAGCATGAAATTAATAATCGTGAGGATTTATCTCTTGCCTATACACCTGGTGTTGCCAGTGCATGCCTTGCAATTAAGGATAATCCTGAAGATGCATATAAATATACATCTAAAGGAAACATTGTAGCTGTAATTACAGATGGTACTGCTGTTTTAGGGCTTGGTGATATCGGTCCTTTAGCTGGTATTCCGGTAATGGAAGGTAAGGCAAATCTTTTTAAAAAATTTGCCGATATAGATGCTATATCATTATGCTTAGACACAAAAAGTGTGGATGAAATTGTAATGATTTGTAAGGCTTTAGAGCCATCACTTGGGGGAATTAATCTTGAGGATATTTCAGCACCACGTTGCGTTGAAATTGAGCGTAGGCTTATTAAAGAAATGAATATCCCGGTAATGCACGATGATCAGCACGGTACTTCTATCGTTGTAGCTGCGGCTATACTAAACTGTGCACGACTAACCCATAAAAATATTAACGATTTAACTGTTGTAATGTCTGGAACAGGAGCTGCAGGTTCTAATATTGCTAGAATGCTTAAGAGAATAGGGGTTAAGCAAATATTCGCATCTAACAAGGATGGCGTTGTTGATAAAAAGAATTATGATAGCTATGACTTCTTAATCAAAGAGCTTATTGATGATGGAATAATTTCAACTAAAGAGAATCACAACAATACACTAGAATCCTTACTAGATGGTGCTAACGTATTCATAGGTGTATCTGCACCTCGTCTTGTAACTAAGGAAATGGTTAAAAAGATGAAAGATCCTTTTGTATTTGCAATGGCTAATCCAGAACCAGAAATAACCTATGAGGATGCGAAAGCTGGTGGAGCAATAGTTGCAGGTACAGGCCGTAGTGATTATCCTAATCAGGTTAACAATTTACTTGCCTTCCCTGGAATATTTAGAGGGGCTCTTGATGCCCATGCTACAAAGATTACAGAAGGAATGAAGCTTGCAGCTGCATATGCTTTAGCAAACCTAATTACAGATGAAGAATTGTCAAATGAATACATCCTACCAGATGCATTCGACAAAAGAGTTGTTCCTGCTGTAAGAGATGCAGTTTATGAACAAGCTCTAAAAGAGGGCGTAATCAGAAAATAAAATTAAATAAATTTAAAAGAGAGAAGAATTTTTTAATTATAATATCCTTCTCTCTTATTTTTTATTGAGTATAAATGTTTTCTTGAATATGCTTTTTTATCTCAAATGTTACTCCAACCTCTTCATTATATACATTTAAATCATATCCAAAGAAATCTAAAGTTTTTTTAACAATAGACATTCCAAGGCCAAATTGTCCCTTTGAGCCCTTTTCATAGGCCTTAAATCCACTTAAAAATTGCTCATCTATATGTTCACCATCATTATAGATTCTTAAAACCCCATTATGTAATGTAAGCTTTATTGTTGACTTGGCATAACGCTTAGCATTATCTACTATATTATCAATTACCGTATAATAATTTTCATCATATCCCTTAAATTTTGATTCATCTAAATCTAAAACAAACTCAATATCATTTGTTTGGTAACGGTAGGTATTGATTACATTCTCAATAATTTCTTTCATTGAGCATTCCTTAAAAGCCTCGCTTTTTTCTAAATATGATAATCTATTATATTGTAACAAAATATTAACCTTATGTTGTAAAACTGATGCTTGATTTTGAATTATAGCCGCATCATCAGACCCTGCCATACCATCCTCAATAGCTTCAGCATAAGATTTTATTACAGCAATTGGCGTTTTAAAATCATGGCTTATATTTTGAAGCATTTCTTGCTTAGTTAGCTCATTTTGTAAAATTTCTTTGCGCATCAATTCAACAGAACGAGATAAATCCGCCAGTTCATCCCTTCCATCATCCTCATATTCCTCCTGATAATTAGAACTTGGTAGATTAGCAATATGCTTCTTAAGACGATTAATCCTCGAAACATATGCTCCTCCCCATAATCCTAAAATTATAAAAGAAAAAACAAATACTACGCTAAATATAGTAATAACCTGAGTACTAATGTTAGTAGAAAAATTTCTAGCATATTGGTCATTTGTGATTATTACTACAAAATACGCATGATTATTTTCATTTAGTTCTGCAATTTGGTAAGCATAATAAAGCTTTTCTACATATTCACTATTAATATAATCATGATTTGCAGAATTAGGTTTTAACTTAATACAATCGAGAATTCTCATCAAATTCTCACCGTTTAAAATATTATCTAAATTATCAGATTTATATGTGATTATACCAGATAATACATTAAAATCATAATAACCTTGGATTATTCCAAGCTTTATATTTTTATCTGTACCCTTGATAGGCTCTCCAATAGACCAGTCATCCTTGGTATAGTCAACATAGGTTTCCAATCTCTCATATGTTTCAGATTGGGATATTGTTTTTACTCTTCCAATTACAATACCACCAAACAAACAAGATGATATTAATAATAATATAAAGAATAAAATTAAAAGCTGGGCGGTAAAACTAAATCTTTTCATAGCAATCTATATCCAAATCCATATATAGTTTCAACAGAAAGTGCAGGCATTTTTTGACGAAGACGGCGCATTAGGTCATCAACAACACGATCAGAACCAAAATATTCACTTCCCCATACCGCGTCTAAAATTTGATCTCGAGAAAAAGCCTTACCTTTATTTTTTACCAAGAACAATAATAAATCATATTCCTTTGTAGTCAAATTTAAATTAACATTGTTGTCTAATACGACACGCTTATCAAAATCAATTAAATATTTATCATACTCAAGAGTATTTTGACTTTCTATTGCTTGACCATATACACGATTTAATAGATTTTTGATTCTAAGCATTAGTTCTCTTATTGAAAATGGCTTAGCTATATAGTCATCAGACCCAAGCTCAAGACCCATTATACGATCAATATCTTGGTCACGAGCTGAAGTAAATACAACCGGCATTTTTGGGTATACCTGTCTAATTTTTTTGATTATGTCATACCCATTTAAACCACCTGGCAACATTATATCTAAAATCCATAGGTCATAGGCTTCATTTATATGCATAAATGCTTCCTCACCTGTTGTAAAGTGAGTAACATCAAAGCCTTCACTATGTAAATACTTCACTACTAAATTAGATAAATCCTTTTCATCCTCAACATATGCTATTTTATACATAAAAACCTCACATTCCTTTCTCGTACCTCGAAAGGCACACATAGTCATGAAAATATTTTTTTGTTATAATCTAAGCACGAGGAGCTGTTATACACTACAGATCACGTGGAGGTGAGTTGTAGACTTCTACAGCTTGTATAGATTAAACCAGTATAAAAACCAGTGACAGAGTTATCCTTTCATGCACACATAAGTGAAGACTTCGAGTCCGAAGACTAATCAATGACGTTTAGTTCGTTCTAAGGTGTGTGATAACTTAGTCAATGTAACTTCCTCCTCGAATAATTCTTAAGGAGGCTTTTATTTATGGATGTTAAATATCCGATTTGTTGTGGGGTTGATGTACACAAAACTTTCTTAGTTGCTGTAATAATTAAGGATGCTCAACCAAAACCACAATATATTAAGAAACGATTTTCTACTTTTAATAAAGATTTACTTGAATTTAAAAAGTGGTTAATCGCTAATGATTGTTTATTTTTATGTATGGAATCAACAGGTAAATACTGGGTTCCAGTCTTTAATGTATTAGAAGACAAAATTAATGTTACTGTCGCTAATCCTAAATGGGTTAGAGCCATTCAAGGTGAGAAAGACGATAATAAAGATGCTAAATGGATTGCTGATTTATTTCGTCTTGGTATGGTAAGGGGTTCTTACATTCCTTCCAAGGAAATACGTATTCTTCGTGAATTCACAAGATACAAATATAAGCTTACCGGACTTCGTTCTGGTGAAATGAATAGATATCATAACTGTTTAACAGTTGGTAATCTTGCAGTGGACCATGTATTTTCTGATATTTTCGGTAAGGGTTCACAAGCTATTATCGATTATATCTTATCCACATGTGATAAGGACTTCGATGATGAGTATTGTTTATCTTTGCTTCCGAATAAAGGTAAACGTAAATCAACTAACGAAGAAATCCTTAACGCTGTTAAAAATTCCAACTTTACAACTGCTCAAAAAACACGCATTTCCATTGTAAAGGAACATCTTGATTATATCACTAATTCTATCTCAAAACTAGAATCAGAGATTGATTCTCTTGTTGAACCATATAATATGTATATTGACTTATTATGTGGTATTCCAGGTATGGATAGAAAATCTGCTATAATCACTATCTCTGAAATCAGTTGTGATATGTCTCATTTTGATTCACAACGAAGACTTTGTTCCTGGGCTGGATTAACTCCAACCAACAATCAATCAGCTGGCAAAAAGAAATCAGTAAAAATTTCTCGTGCCGGTGTCTATCTTAAACCTTGTCTTGTTCAAGTCGCTCACGCTGCAGTTAAGGACAAAACTAATTCTTACTACGCTAAGAAATTCGAAAGAATTGCTAAACGTAGAGGTAAGAAACGTGCCATTATTGCCATTGCTAGAATGATCCTTATTGCTATATATCACATTATAAAAACAGGTGTATTATGGAATCCATCAGATTTACAAACTGAAGAAATGCCTACAGAAGTAAAAGTTAAATTAGCTAAATCAGATTTACAACGTGCTATTAAAACATTAATTTCTAATGGTATATCTATAGAAGATATCACTGGATATTTACAAACATAATTATTAATTTTTAGGTTTATTTTGGGGTAAGGGGTATTACGCCCTTTTTTTGTCCCCGTGCTTAGATTATAACTATTTTATTTTCAGACTAATCACACCCTTTTTTTTTATTATATATTAAAGTAAAAAATAAATCATTATTTTTTTAAAATTGCTTTATAAAGACTAAGAAGAAGCTCGAAAGGGAGCTTCTTCAAAGTACTAAATTGGGAGAGTTAGTTTGTTATGAAATTTCTATCTTTGTGTAGGGAGAATTATGATAGAATACTTCATCTCTTTCGAGACACCCATAGTATACTAAATAATTATCGGAAAATTATCTTTTGAAAATGTGAAATTATGTGAAAAAAGCATATTATGGATTTTAAACCCATAATACGCTTCAAAATTAGTCTTTATCGTACATATCCTCGTAATCATCCATGATGTCATTGTATGAGTCTTCATCCATATAATCGTCCTCATCCTCATCATCTTCATCATATGTTTCGGTAACTAGATCATCTGATTCAAGCTCTGTGTCATCTTCCTCATCATCGTCGTCATAGTTATCCTCGCTAATATCATCAGAATCATCATCTGAAGAAGATTCCTCGTCCTCGTCATCTCCGATTGAATAGTAATCATCTACAGACTCAACATCATCCTCGTCGTCATCTTCCTCAACGTCACCAGAATTAAATGCTGAACCATCCTTATCCCATTCATCAAGAGATTCGCGACTCTTAAGATTCCATTCGTCATCACCCATATATACAAATAATGAACTAGTTGTAATATCTAAGTATAATTGACTAGCATAATCTCCGTTTGGATCATCAATACCCTTCATTTCTAAAACCTCTTTAATAATTTTAGAAATAGGTTGCTGAGTCTTCTTATCATTCATTAATTTTACAGCTACTTCAAGCATAGACATTTGTTGAATATTTTCCATATTTCATTCCTCCATAAGAACGCATAATATATTTTACTAAAAAGTTTACACTTTTTCAAGTCCATTTTTGGTGATTAAATATAGTTTAACCGTTTGCTGGTATTCAGTATCCAAATAATAATCATATTCTATGATAATTTTCTCATCAGATAGCTCTAATCTTTTAGTTTTTACAACTAAATTAAAATCTAATCCCAAATTATTACAATAGTGTCCAATAGTATCCTTACTTAAATCAAATTCTAGCTCCATATTAGCTAAACCTGTTCTTTTAAACTGACAGGTATGATTATTAATTTTGTATAATATATATCCTTTATTCTCTTCATCCTTAATTCCTATAAAGTCATTAATTTTTATTGCTTGTCCCTCTAAAAAGACCTTTTGGCCATCAATAAAGCTATAAAATTTTATATGCATAAAACCACCACACTATAACACTAATATTAATAATACTAAGATCAATCCTGGAAGATAAAAAAAGCCTATCAACGCAATATTTATAAAATTAAAGGGAATTGTAAAATTAAAAAATTGACCAATAAAATTTATAATCAAAATTGAAATAACTCCAATTAATATCGATTTAATAATGTATTTAACAAGCTTCAATATATCACCAAAAAATTATATGAAAAAATTATGACACCTATTCGTCATAATTCCTTCTTCCTTCTAAAGCCTTTAAAACTGTTACTTGATCAGCGTATGATATATCTCCACCTACAGGTAATCCATGGGCTATTCTTGTTATTTTTATATCAAAATCTGAAAGTAAAGCTTTTATATATCTAGATGTAGTTTCACCCTCAAGAGTTGCGTTACAAGCTAATATAAGCTCCTTAATTGTTCCTGATTTCACTCTTTCAATTAAAGATGCTATATTAATATCCTCAACACCTACGCCACTTGAAAAGTCAATGGCCCCATTTAAAACATGATATAAGCCTTTGTAAGCATTAAGAGATTCAATCACAAACAAATCCTTAACATTTTCTACAACCATAACCTTTGAAGTATCTCTTGTCTTATCATTACAAATAGGACATATATCACTTTCCGATAAATTTGAACATATTTTACAATGATGAAGATTTTTCTTAACATTAACTAAATTATTCGCAAATAATTCTGTTTGTTCACTATTCATATTTGAATAAACATGTAATGCTAGTCTTAGGGCAGTCTTTTTACCTATACCAGGTAAAGAAGAAAATGACTCAACTAAGTCATTTATAGCTTTAGGATATTCCATTTTTTAGAATAATCCTCCAAGACCAGGCATACCGCTAAATCCACCTAATGATTTTTCTGTTTCAGCCTCAATTTGCTTAATCGCATCATTAAATGCCGCAACGATTGTATCCTCTATCATTTCAATATCTTCCTTTGATTCAAATGCCTCTGGGTCAATCTTAACGCTTTTAACCTCATGCTCTCCTGTAATCTTTACCTCAACCATACCACCACCTGCAGTTCCAGTGAATACAGTTTCAGCTATTCTCTTTTGAGCATCCATCATATCCTTTTGCATTTTTTTAAGCTGCATCATCGCTCTTTGATTCATATATTATTCCTCCACCTTTATTATATTTTTATCAAACATTTCTATTATCTTATCCTCTAAATCATCCTTAATCTCAACATTTACATGCTTTTTTACTAGTATTGATACAGGATTAAGAATTATATTTCCATTTTCATCCTTAATATTTTGTTTATGCTTTGATGAAAAGTCATTAAGTATTATATTCCATTTGTCTGATGGAATACAATAGATTTCTTCAATTCTTTTTTTATCATAATTAAATACTGACATTGCATTTTGATAATATTGCTCACGCATTAGCCTATTTGAAGAAGCTATATCCTCAAGTACTAAAATAGCCTTATTAAGTCCGCATGCTGCTATTTTGGCATTTTTCAAATATTGACTTGCGTTTTTATTTTGCTCAGGATCTAGCAAAATAGCCTCTAGCTCCTTTTTTAAAGCCTTATCTCCATTGTTAAGAATCAAGCCAATATCCTTTGAGCTAATATAGCTGTCGTCTAGAATTTCATCCTCTGGTATTGAAGGAGAAGCCCCTACAAGCTTTTCATAAGGAGTAATTGCTTGAGCGGAATCGGAAAAATTGATTTCCATTTGCTCACTAGTCTCTTTAGGTATTGCTTTAAAGGTACCTTCCTGAACTTGACGTTCAAGCCTTTCAATTCTTTTTATTAATTTAGAAATATCATTTTCTTTTGCCTCTGTCATTTTTAATAGCCCAAGCTCTAAAAATGCTCTTTTTTGAGTTGTAAATTTAATATTATTTAATGTTTCATTTAAAATATCTAGCCAACTAAAAGTGATATTATTTGGCAATTTATTTGCAAAATCCTTGTACTCATTGGTTTGATATGCACTTTTTAAAGAATCGTTTTTCCCGATTTTAAATAATAAAGTATCTCTTAAAAATATTATTAAATCATTTATTATTCTTGGAATTTCCTTTCCCTTACCAATAATATCATTTAGATATTCCAATACCTTTGCTCCATTACCTTCATAGGCTTGACTTAAAAGCTTTAAAATATCAGCACTTGAGGTATTACCTGAAACCGCAAGAACATCGTTAGCGTCTACAATATCATCAGTAGAATAAGAAATTGATTGATCTAGTAGGCTAAGCGCATCACGCATTCCGCCCTCACAAAATTCAGATATTAAATCAATGGCCTCTAGAGATACGTTAATTTTTTCCTGCTCAATTACATATTTTAGCCGCTGTACAATATCTTCCTTATCAAGTGATTGGAAATCAAATCTTTGACAACGAGATAATATCGTTGCCGGAATTTTATGAGGTTCAGTTGTAGCTAATATAAATATGACGTGAGCTGGTGGCTCCTCTAGTGTCTTTAATAATGCATTAAAGGCTCCTTGCGATAGCATATGAACCTCATCTATTATATAGACCTTATATTTACATTCAGAAGGTAAAAACTTTACCTTATCCCTTAGCTCTCTAATCTCATCTACACCATTATTAGATGCGGCATCTATTTCTACTATATCCGAAATAATTCCCTTGGAGATTCCTTTACAAATTTCACATTCATTACATGGCTCAGTTGTAGGACCATGAACACAGTTTAAGGCCTTAGCCATAATCTTTGCCATAGTAGTCTTTCCTGTACCACGAGGACCGGAAAATAGATATGCATGTGCAACCTTATTCAATTTTATTGCATTTTGTAGTGTTACAACTACATGCTTCTGACCTGCAACAGATTTAAAATCCTGTGGTCGATATGCTCGATATAAAGCTTGATATGCCATCTAAATCATTCCCTTCTTTTTCTATTATAACATAGTCCATATTTTTATTCTAGAATCTAATGATATTTTATCTTAATATTTTTATATTTATTATACTATTATTTTGTAAAATATTTTATTTTTTTACTTGGTATAACTATTTTTTTTGTATAATTTATTTTATTTAACATACAATTAATTATAGGAAGATGAAATGAAAAAAATTTTAAAAAAAGTATTAATCTTTTTAATGTTATTAGGCCTATATTTTTTACCAACGATTATATTTAGGCCAAACCTTGATTATTATTATAATATTGTTAAGCCCGTGTATGCTCCCAAGCCATATATATTTAAGATAGCGTGGAGTATCCTATATATTATTTTTTCTTTATTTTTAAGTCATAATCTAATTGAAAGAAAACTTGAAAGGGAAACAATAGTAGCCTTTGTTCTTAACTACGTTATTAGCTTTTTTTTCAATTATTTCTTTTTTAAAAAAAATAACCTATTTTTAAGCTTTTCTGACACATTTTTGTCATTTTCATCAGGGTTATTAATATTCCTAATTTTATTCAAAAAAAATAGGTATAATGCTTTAATCATTACACCTTATTTAATGTGGACTGCATTCGCATCTGTGCTAATGTGCCACATATTCTTTTTAAATTAAATCCACGCCATAATATGATGAAATTTTAGTTTCTCTATCATATTCCTTATATCCAACAATCTCAACATCACCAGACATAACTAAATCAAAAATTGTAGTCGCAAAACCATCGTAGTTCGTATTACGCTTTACAACCCTAAAGCATTTAGTAATAAGATCGGAACAATAATGATATTTATGTGTATTAAATATAAAGCTTAAGTTGTATTTATCACCAATCATTGATACAGCCTTTTCTAATACCTTAGCTCTATCATCATCAGTTAAATTCTTAACTCTTAAAACTAAATATCTTTCTGTAAACGAGATATACTCCCAATAAGCTTTTGAACAAACAAAAACATCGTCGTGAGCAGAATTATATGTAGCTTCAATCAAATAATTATTATTTAAAACTAAGCCATCTTTATTATATGTATCACAGCATAAGGCTGCATGACCACCGATAAAAAAATTAATGAATTGTGTTACAAATGGAATATCATATGTTGACTCTAGCTTAACTATAACATCAAGAGGAGCACCAGGATTTACAGCACCTACTGAATTTTTTGTGAATGATGGACGATTAGTTCCACGTGAAACTGTATAAAATTTTTGTTTGTCATTGGACATTTCTTCAACATATTCAGTACATTCATTTTTAAAACTTTTTATCATACAAGAGGTACTAGCATTTTCGACTAATGCAAAGATAATAAAATATATCGCTGTAGATAATATCATAGTTAGAATTATCTTATGTAAAAATTTAAATCTCTTTTTCACAATTTAACCTCCTGTCAATAGTATTGTATCACAAAAATAAATTATTTAAACATAAAAAAAGGTTTCACGTGAAACCTCCATTTTTCATTTTATTTTTTTGGTTTTATAACGATAGCTCTTTCTTCGCCTTCGCCTTCAGATTCTGTATATACATCACGCCAATCGGCTAATTTTTCATGAATTACACGACGTTCAAAAGAATTCATTGGATCTAATTTTACTTCAATCTTAGTTTTAGCAACAGACTTAGCAGTTTTAGTAGCTAATACCTCTAATTGGTGAATTCTATTCGCACGATATGAACCGATATCCAATGTAACTACAATACGATCCTTTGTATACGTACCAATTAAAGTTTTCAACAAAATTTGTATAGATTCTAATGTATGTCCTTTTGTACCAATTAACAAAGGATTTTCATTTGAATCAATTACATAATGAAGCTCCTCTTCAGCTCCAACTGTTCTAACCTCAATATTATACTCAGTAATACCGATACCTTTTAAAATACCATCTAAAAACTTTCTTCCTTCTAAAGCTAAACTTACATCTAGCAATGCTTCATATTGATTTTCACCAATTTCATTTAAGAAAAGCTTATCTTCTGATACATGTAACTTTGAAACAGCTACATTTGTAGCTTCCTCTAATGATGATGCTTGAATTTCTAATTTTTTCTGCATTTTACCACCACTTAAATTAAATTATATTGTTTTTTTGTTGTGCCTTTTTATAAGCTCTTTCATTTAGCATACGTCCAATTTGAGATTGGAATAATTGATAAATTCCACCGACTAACCAGTATAAAGATAAAGCAGTTGAGTTAAGTGACATAAAGAAGAACATTACAATCATAAAATAATTCATAAATTTCATAGTTTTTGCTTGTTGTTCCTGTTGTGCAGTCTTAACAGTATTACGCTTTTTTTGATACTTAGGAGGACGACTTGCTAATTTTTGACTTAATAATGTAACTGCCGCAAATAAAACGGCAATTAAAATTCCAAAGAAGATATCTTGCCAAGCAGTAGCTTTTAAAATACCATCATTAGAAGCCATTACAGCTGTATTAATATCAAAGAATCCAAATAATTTTGTATTTGATAGTGTAAATCTACCTGGAGCTTGAACTACTCCATCAACATATTGTGGAAGCTGAATACGTCTAACGCATTCATACATTGCCATGAATATTGGGAATTGCAATAGCATTGTAAAACCACAACCAAGAGGATTCATTTTGTACTTTTTATAAAGTGCCATTGTCTCCTGTGACATACGTTGTTGAGATTCAGGATCCTTACGATTTGCATATTTTCTTTGAATTTTTTCCATTTCTGGTTGGATAAGAGTCATTTTTAATGATGTACTATTTTGCTTAGCATAAATTGGCCACGCAATAGTTCTTACAATAATGGTTGTAAAAATAATACCCCAGAAATAAGAATCACCAAGCGCTCCACCAATAGTACCCATTATCCAAGCAAATGGATATGAAAGAATTGCGACAGGCCATCCCCATAATCCTTGCCAAAAGCCACTGAATTTCCATTCAGAACCCCAGCTCGTATAAGGAGTATTAGGCCATGAACCTTGTCTACAGCTAGTAAGAGCACCTACTACAACAAATAAAATAGCAATTAAAGCAATTTTATTAATATTTCTTGTAAAAAAACTTTTCACAATTATGCTCCTTTATTTTCTATATTAAGTTTGTTAAACAAATAAACTAGTTGTTTAACCATCATAGCATATGATAAATCCCATACACTACTTTTAACAACAACGAAAACATCCATTTCACATGTTGGAATTAATATTTGATCAATTGCCGCTCTTACTCGGCGTTTAATCAAATTTCTTTTTACAGCTATTCCTATTTTGCGTCCAACACTAATCGCATATCTAAAATTCTTGGCTTCGCAATTTGATTTTTTATATACTACAAAATATTTATTAGAATATGAATCTTTATTTTTTAAAATAGCTTCAATGTCTTCATTTCTTTTAACGCGATATTGTTTATTCATGAATATCTCCTAAAAAATAAAAGAACCACCAAAAAAAATTATAAATGATTCTGGTAGTTCTAGTATTTATCATTTTTATTAAATTACTTTGATAGGCGCTTACGACCCTTTTGACGACGACGCTTAATAACTAAACGTCCACCAACACTTGACATTCTAGCACGGAAACCATGAGTTACTTTTCTCTTGTGCTTGTTTGGTTGATATGTTCTTTTCATACTTAACAGCCTGCCTTTCTTACGAAACCATGCGATAGACATTATACAAAAAACATCTTTCTTTGTCAACACTTAGTTTAAATTTTCTTTTTACTTTTTGTTTCCATCCTTATATATTATATATATTTATATTACGCAATATAATTTAATCGCTTTAGAAATCTTTTTTTATATAAATATTACTTCTTGATATAAATAAGTGATTTTATTTTTATGCTTTATAAAAAAATAAAACAATAATCAGTACTTAACAACATAATTTTACACGCTTTTTTGTCATAAAATGTGGATAACTTTTTATTAACAAAACCTCAAATTGTGGAAATGTGGAAAACTCTATATTTCTTTTATTTAAGCCAAATATTATTAATTTTTATCCACATTTTTCTGTTAATAAAATAAAATTTATAAATTATATCCCCAAAGTTATCCACATTTTTGGTGGAAAACTTCTTGTTGTAAAAAGTGGATAAAGTGGTATCATTTAATTACTATTAGGAAAGAAGTTGTTAGATTATGGATAAATATACATTAATTTGGAATCAAACCAAAGAAAAAATTAAGGATACCTATGATGAGGAAGTATATAACCAAAACTTTAAAGAAGTTTCAACAGTTTTAAAGGTTACAAATGGTACAATTTATTTATTGTGCCCATCTTCACTTGTCAAAACAAAAATTGAAAAATTTTATTCTAATCAACTTCAAAATATTTTATCGACATTAACAAATGAAAAGCTTAGATTTAAATTTGTAACTGCCGATCAAGTTGCTGAACAACCCATAATTGAGCAAAAGCCAACTAACGATAATGATGTTTTTAAATCTAATTTAAATGCTTCATATTCTTTTGACTCCTTTGTTGTTGGCGAATCCAATAAATATGCCTTTAGAATTGCAACTCAGGTTTCAAATCCTGACCAGGGTGTATATATCGCTAATCCCTTATATATTTTTGGTGGTGTAGGACTTGGTAAAACTCACCTTATGCAGGCCATTGGTAATGCTATTTTGGATAATGATCCAACTAAAAAAGTCTTATATATACCTGCAGCTACATTTGTTAACGATTATTCGAAAGCATGTCATGACAATAAGCATAGCCGTATTGATGAAGAAACTGGGTATTCTGCATTCGAATTATTTCACAAAAAATATGATGATTTAGATGCATTATTAGTAGATGATATTCAATCCCTACAGGGTGCTTTAAAATCCCAGATGGAATTTTTTAATCTATTTAATAAAATGCATGATAATAATAAATTAATTGTAATTACATCTGATAAGCCCGCTGATCAATTAAAGGATATTATGGATCGTTTAACCAGTAGATTCAATTGGGGACTTCCTGTAGATATTAAGGTACCAGATTTGGAGCATAGAGTTAAAATTTTAAAGCGAAAGCTTTCTGATACCTACGAAAAGGTTGTTGGTGATGATGTATTAAGCTTTATTGCGTCCAATTTTTCAAATAACATTCGTGAGCTTGAATCTACCTTAAATAGAATTATCAGTATGTCCGTAGTTGAAGAAGAGGAAATTACAATTGATTTTGCTAAAAAAGCAGTTGAACCTTTAATTCAAAGCAGAAAAAATTCAGGAAATAAGGACCAATATGAAAATCTAATGTCAATCGTTGCGGATTTTTATAAAATTTCAGTTGATGATTTAATAGGACCAAAGCGTCAGGCTCTTTATGTCGACGCAAGACATATATGCATGTATATACTTAAAACTAAATATAACCTACCTTATAAAAAAATAGGAGGTATGTTTGGTGGTCGTGACCATACAACAATTATTACAGCAGTTGCTAAGGTTAGTCATAATGTTGAGCGAGATGAAAAAACAAAAATGGCAATTGACTACATTATGAAAAAAGTAGATTAATTGTAAAAATCCACAATTTATTCTACCATTTATAAACAAAATATGATATAATAAAAATATAGTGGTTAAGCCATTTTTTGAGTTTTCCACATATCCACAATCATTATATTAATTATAAATAAAACATACAAAACATAAAATTATATAAGGAGCATTATTATGAATTTAACAATTGATCGTGATGTATTACTAGAAAATTTAAATACAATATCAAGAGGATTACCTCAAAAAAGTCCAATGCCTATTTTAACAGGAATTAGAATGGAAGCTACAAGTAATGATTTATTTATGACTTCATCTAATATTGATCTTTCTGTTCAGGTTATTATTTCTGATAAATCTTTAGAAATTAAGGAGCAAGGAAAAGCAGTTATTCCTGGTCGTTTCTTTATTGATATTATTCGTAAGGTTTCCTCAAAATCAATTACTTTAACCTTAATCGAAGATCGTGTTTTAGTTATTAAAGCTGATAGAGCAGAATATAAACTACACGTAATGGATTATGTCGATTATCCTACAATTGAATTTGTCTCATTAACTAATCCTATTACTATTGAAGCTAATATTCTGAAGAATATAATAAGACAAACCTGCTTTGCAACATCTCAGCTTGAAAAGAAGCCAATTTTAACAGGTGTTAATATTGGAATTAAAGAAAATACATTAACTGCAATTGCAACAGATTCTTATCGTTTATCAAAGGTTATTCAACCAATTAATGGTTCATATGATTTAAATGTTACTATTCCTAACAAATCATTAGATGAGCTTGCAAAATCATTAGATGGATTTGAAGACTGTTTAGAAATATATCATGATAATAATTGCTTATTATTTAGATTTAAAAACGTATTATTCCAAACTCGATTATTAGATGGAAATTATCCTGATACATCAAGAATTTTACCACCTTCATTCCCAATTAATGTTAAATTTAACAAGGCTGAATTACTTGATGCAGTTGAACGTGTTAGCTTACTTTCACCACGTGATAAGGAAAAAGATAGAGAGATTACCTATTCAATTATAAAATTGGTAATAATGCAAGATAATTCTATTGAAATTTCAACTGAAAATACCCAAGTAGGAGATGCAAAGGAAGAAATTATTCCAACTGGAATAAATTGTTCTGACACATTATTAATTGGTTTCTCATCTCGTTATTTAGTAGAAGCCTTAAGAAGCTTTACATGCCAAGAAATAACACTTAATTTCTCTGGTCCAATCAATCCATTTGTTATTTCAGCTGATGCTGAACCTAATATTAGACAATTAATATTACCAGTAAGAATGGATTAATAATATAATAGCTTTAGAAGTTGACTATAGTTTGGTCAACTTTTATTATGTTTTAAGGTTGGTATTTATTTTTTTATGTATTATTAATTTAAATAGTAATTTCTTTAAAATATAATGCTTAATTTATAAAAAATAATTTTTAAATAGCCTAAAATTTTCGTTTTAAGGCTTTTTTTCTTAAAAAATACATTTTTATCATTTTAATATAAAACTTTAAAATACTAGCAATTTTAAGCATTTTATGCTATAATAGATAAGGAATGTGGTGATTTTATGGAAAAAATTAAGATTGACACTGAGTTTATTACTTTAGGACAGCTTTTGAAGATGGTAAACATTATATCTTCAGGTGGAGAGGCTAAGTGGTTTCTAGCAGAAAATGCTGTTTTAGTAGATAATGAATTAGAAACAAGAAGAGGTAGAAAGCTTTATAAGGATATGATTGTTAAGGTCTTAAACAAGGAATATCAAATTATATGATAAAAAATATTACTTTAAAGTCATTTCGGCGTTTTTCTAGCTTTAATTTAGAGACAAATCATAATCTTATAATTTTATGTGGACAAAATGCGATAGGAAAGACTACTATTTTAGAAGCTATTTATGCTTGTTCTACGGGTAGCTCACATAAAACAAAGGAAATTAAGGATTTAATAAAATATAATGATCCATATGCTAAAATACATTTAAATACAACAACCAATACCTTTGATGTAGTGATTAGTCAAAAGGGAAGAAAAATGATGATTAATAATAATCCTATTTTAAAATTATCTGATTTTATTGGAAGATTACAAGCTATTATTTTTTCTCCTCAGGATATTAATCTAATTAATGGTGATAAAGGCTTAAGAAGATCTTTTTTTGATTTAGAGATATCCTTACGTTCTAAGGAATATCTTTCAATGGTCCAAAATTTTAGGATAATTCTTAGAAAAAGAAATGAGCTACTGAAAGCTAACTGTGAGGATAATGCTTTACTTGATGCAATAACAGCTGAAATGAATCTAAGACAAGAAAAAATAATGATTTATCGTCGTAAATTCATAGCTTCCTTAAATGAAGAATTGAATAAGCTTAGGAATAGCTTAGGATATGATGAGCTAGTTAGCATTTTATATAAGCCATCTCTTAATGAAAGCATAGTTGACTTAAATAAATTTTATAATAATAATCTAACCCAAGACCGATTAAATAAAATTACTAATTATGGTATTCATCGTGATAATTACATTTTTTATTTAAATGGTTACGAAGCATCAAAATACGCTTCTCAGGGACAACAAAGAAGTATTGCATTATTATTAAAAATAGCTTTATGTAATTTAACCTTACGAACAACAGGGTGCAAACCCATTTTATTATTGGATGATGTTTTTTCTGAGCTTGATGATGTTAGATGTAGATCATTAATTGCATTTTTAAGTGGAGAAAATCAGACTTTTATAACTACAACAACTGTAGAAAATATTCCTACATATTTGAAGGAAAGAGCATATATTATTAATTTAAAGGAGTGAATAAAATGGCAAATTTAGAAGAAGAGGAAAAATATGGTGCCTCTAGTATTCAGGTCTTAGAAGGACTTGAACCAGTAAGAAAAAGACCTGGTATGTATATAGGATCAAAATCTGCTCGTGGTCTTCATCACCTAGTTTGGGAAATTGTAGATAACTCAATTGATGAGGCCTTAGCAGGATTTTGTACTCATATTGAGGTAGAAATTCTACCAGGTGATGTTATATCTGTAACTGATAATGGTCGTGGTATGCCAGTTGATCTACATCCAAAAACTAAGCGTCCAGCAGTTGAAACAATTTTTACAGTACTTCATGCTGGTGGTAAATTTGATGGTAAATCATATAAGGTATCAGGAGGTCTTCATGGTGTAGGTGCTTCTGTAGTTAATGCTTTATCTGAGTGGCTTGAGGTTCGTGTAAGACGTAATGGACATATATATGAGGAAAGATTTGAGCGTGGTATTGTAGCTAAAGACCTTGAGATATTAGGTGATTGTGATGCTCTTGACACAGGCTCAAAGGTAACATTTAAAGCTGATGCTCAGATATTTACTGAAACTACTGTATATGATCTTGAAACACTTAGAAGTCGTATTCAACAGCTAGCTTTCTTAAATAAAGGCTTAAGAATATCATTAAAGGATTCAAGACCTGATGAGCCTATAGAATATTCATATTGTTATGAAGGTGGTATTGTTGAATATGCTCATTTCTTAGATGAAAAAAAGGCTGAGATTAATGGCATTGGTCAAAATGTAATTTATGTAGATGGTGTAGATGATAAAACTAATATTTCAGTTGAGATAGCAGTTCATTATAATGATGGCTATTCATCAAACATTCTATCTTTTACAAATAATATTCATACTCATGAAGGTGGTACTCACGAGGAAGGCTTCTATTTAGCACTACGTCGTGAAATTAATAAATATGCTCATGATGCTAAAATTTTTAAGCCTGATGATGAGGATTTAAAGAATGATGATTTTAAGGAAGGATTAACTGCGGTTATTTCAGTTAAGCATCCAAATCCTGAATTTGAGGGACAAACTAAGACAAAGCTAGGAAATAGTGAAGTTAGAGGTATTGTAAACCGTCTATTTGGCGCATCTCTTGCAGAATATTTACTTGAAAATCCTGATGCAGGTAAGGCTATTGTAGCCAAATGTGATATGGCAAGAAAGGCTAGAGTTGCAGCTGAAAAGGCTCGTGTAATGACAAGAAGAAAGTCACCAATCGATTCTTTAGGTATTGCATCTAAGCTTGCGGATTGTCGTAGTAAGGAAGCAGACAAGTGCGAATTATATCTTGTCGAGGGAGATTCAGCCGGTGGTTCTGCTAAGCAAGGTAGAAATTCAATGTATCAAGCAATTTTACCACTTCGTGGTAAGGTTTTAAACGTTGAAAAGGCTACTTATGAAAGAGCAATTCAAAATAATGAAATTCAAACAATGTTATCATGTATCGGTACAGGCTTTAAGGCTCGTGATGAAAATGGCAGTATAATTGATACATTTAATCTAGAAAAGGCTCGTTATCATAAAATTGTAATTATGACCGATGCCGATGTCGATGGCGATCATATTTGTATTTTGTTACTAACATATTTCTTCCGCTTTATGCCAGGACTTATTGATGCAGGATATATTTATATTGCTAAACCACCTCTATATAAGATTCAAAACGGTAAACGTGTTGAATATGCTTATTCTGATGAGGAAAAGGATAATCTTATTAAAGAAATGGGTGAAAGATCATCTATTCAAAGATATAAGGGTCTTGGAGAAATGGACGCTTCTCAGCTTTGGGAAACAACAATGGACCCAGAGCGTCGTACATTAACTCGTGTTACAATGGATGATGCAGAAACTGCAGAAAAATATTTTACAATGCTAATGGGTGATGAGGTAGAGCCTCGTAAAGAGTTTATCAAGGATAACGCTAAATACGCCCAAATAGATGCATAATGAGGTAGCTTATGGAAAAAGATGATGAATTAAAAAATGATTCAGTAAATTCTGAAGAAGAGGCTTTAGAAAACACTGATGAAGAGGAACTTCAAGTAGGTGAATTATCTTCAAATGTTGAATATAACCATGGTAACATTGATTCTGTAATGTTATCAGGTAAGCTTAAGCAATCATTCCTTAACTATGCGATGAGTGTTATTGTTGATCGTGCTCTTCCTGATGCAAGAGATGGTTTAAAGCCAGTTCAACGTCGTATTTTATATGGAATGGACGAGCTTAAGGTTACCTATAGCTCAGCACATAAAAAGTCTGCGCGTATTGTCGGTGACGTAATGGGTAAGTATCACCCTCATGGTGACTCATCTATTTATGAAGCTTTAGTACGTATGGCTCAGGATTTCAGCTACAGATACCCACTTGTTGATGGACATGGAAACTTTGGTTCTGTCGATGGTGATGGCGCAGCCGCAATGCGTTATACAGAAGCACGTATGTCAAAGATTTCAGCTGAAATGCTAAGAGATTTAAGAAAGAATACAGTTGATTTCCAACCAAATTATGATGGAACTGAACAAGAGCCATCTGTATTACCTTCTAGAATCCCAAATTTATTAGTAAATGGCGCGACAGGTATTGCTGTAGGTATGGCTACAAATATACCTCCTCATAATTTAGGAGAGGTTATTGATGGTACTATTGCATTAATGGAAAATCCTGATTTAACAAGTGAGGATTTGATGCATTTTATCCCAGGTCCGGATTTCCCTACTGGTGGTATTATTATGGGTGCAGACGGACTTCGTCAAGCTTACAATACTGGTGTTGGTTCAATCGTTGTAAGATCAAAATGTGAAATCGTTGAACCTAAAACAAAGAAAGGCCATTCAGAAATTATTGTAACGGAAATTCCTTATGGCTTAAGAAAATCAACACTTCTTGAGCGTATTGGTGAGGTTGCTAAGGAGCATATTGTTGATGGTATTACTGATTTACGTGATGAATCAAGTATGAAAGGTATGAGAATCGTTATTGAGGTTAGAAATGACGTTAACCCTCATGTTCTTTTAAATAATTTATATAAGTATACTCAGCTTCAATCAAGCTTTGGTATTAATAATATTGCGCTTGTGGATGGACGTCCTGAGGCATTATCACTTAAAAAGGCTTTAGAGGTTTACATTGCTCATCAATTAGATGTTATTACAAGACGTACTAATTTTGAGCTTGATGAAGACCTAAAGCGTATGCATATTTTAGAAGGTTTCATTATAGCTACAGATCATATCGATGAAATAATTAAAATTATTAGAAACTCAATGAATGGTGAGGAAAAGGATTTATTAATTCAAAGATTCAATTTATCTCAAATCCAAGCCCAAGCTATTCTTGATATGCAATTAAGAAGATTATCTGGTTTATCTAGACAAAAGACAGAGGATGAATATCACTTCCTAGAAGAGGATGTAAAGAGATTACGTCATATTCTTGAATCAAAAGAAAATAAAGAAGAAATCATCAAGCAAGAGCTTCTTGAAATTAAATCTAAGTATTCAGATAAGCGTAAGTCAGAAATGGCACTTCATTTAGATTTAAATATTGAAAATGAAGATTTAATTCCACGTGAGGATGTACTTATTACAATTACTCGTGGTGGATATGCTAAGAGAATGAAGGTTTCTGAATATAAGAGCCAAAGCCGTGGTGGAGTTGGTGTAACAGGAATCAAGACAAAGGAAAATGATATCGTTGAGCATGTTGTATCAACATCATCTCATGATTTCTTATTATTCTTTACTAATTTAGGTAGAGTTTATAAGCTAAAGGGATATCAAATCCCAGAAGGATCAAAGACTGCAAAGGGAATTCCACTTGTAAATATGATTAATTTCCAAGAAGGAGAAAAGCTAGCCGCAGTTACAAATATCTCTGATTTAGCAGATAAGGAACAATCAATTTTCTTCGTAACAAAGAATGGTACAATTAAACGTACAAGTGTTTCAATGTTCCAAAACATTAGAACTAATGGTATTAATGCTATAAATTTAGCCGAAGGAGATCAATTACTTCAGGTAGAGGTTACTGATGGACATCGTGAAATTATTATCGGTGCTTCAAATGGTAAGGCTATTAGATTTAACGAAGAATCAGTAAGAGAAATTGGCCGTAGTGCAACAGGTGTTCGTGGTATGAGAATACCAGAGGGCGAAAAATGTGTTGGTATGGCTGTTGTAACTGAAGATAATAATGATATCCTTGTAGTAACTGAGAAGGGATACGGAAAGCGTACTGATGCGTCTGAATATCGTTTACAATCTCGTGGTGGTATGGGAGTTAAAACTTTAAATATTACAGAGAAAAATGGACGTTTAGCTGCACTTAGAGCTGTTAATGATGACCTAGATTTAGTCGCTACAACAAATAAGGGTATGACAATTAGAATGCATTGTAGTGATATATCTCAAACAGGTCGTGCTGCTCAAGGTGTTAGATTAATTCGTTTAAGAGATGATCAATCAGTATCATCAATTGCACTTGTGGCTCGTGAAGAGGATGAGATAGAAAGTGTTGTTTCTCAAACTCCTGAGCAAGTGGTAGAAGATGCAGTAGAATCGGATTTTTAATTTTAACTAAAATAATCCCAAAGAAATAAACTTGCAATCTAGTAATAAAATGGAAAATGTGATACAATAAGACCAACTTAAGGAGCTGGTAATTATGATATTACAATATGCCCAATTTAATATAACAATGATCCTGTAAGGCTTAAAGCTTTGCAGGATTTTATTATGTTAGGCGAATGCCTCACATAAAAACCGCCTGCTATGCAGGTGAGAACTGAAAAGCGGTAGCGTTGAGCAAATGAAAAAACTCCTATATAATGTAATTGGTCTGGCAACCGAAAACAAAATATATGAGGAAATCAAGTGGTATTGATAAAATGACAATTAATCAATTAGATGCATACTTTTATGAGCATAAGAAAGAAATCATTAGCGCCGTATACGAGATTCGTACGTACGGTGCAATGGGAGGGGCAAAGAATTATTTTCTTTCCTCTACCCTATTAAAAAATACAGTTAAATGAGAAAAAATCTCGTTTGAAAGTTGATTTTTTTATTTTTTGGAATATAATATGATTGAAGGGTAATGGTGATACATATGTTATTACAATTTAATTTTAAGAATTTTAAATCATTTAGAGATGATACAACTTTGGATATGACAGCTACTAAAATAAGTGAATATGAAAAGCATGTTGTTCGTATTGGTGGTGAGCAAGTATTACCAATTGCTGCTATTTTTGGTGCTAATGCTTCTGGTAAGTCAAACGTAATAGAAGCATTTAGATATATGCATGAGTATGTAATTTTTTCTTTAAATTATGGTGGTGATGCACCTAAAAAGGAAAGAGATGGTTTTGTAAGACCAACACCATTTATTTTTGATTCTAATTCGAAGGATGCCGAATCATTCTTTGAAGTTTATTTTACTGATGAAACAGATACAAAAGAAAAGACATATAATTATGGATTTACAATTGATTCAGAAGGTGTAATAGAAGAATGGCTAAATGTAAAGGCTAAAACGGCTAAGGCATCTACTAAAGTATTTTATAGAAATAGAAAAACTGATGAATTAGATTTGTCAGGTTTTACTAATAAGGTAAAGGATAATTTAGCTATAGCCTTAGAAAAGGAAACATTGTTAGTATCTTTAGGATCTAAATTAAAGGTTGATAAGCTTAAGTTTATAAGAGATTGGTTTATTAAAAATGAATTTACTGATTTTGGTAAGCCAATCGAGAATTTCTTCTTATCTAACGTAGTTCCTGTAAATTTTGCGACTGATGAAAATGTTAGAAAAAAGGTTGTTGATTATTTATCTGCATTTGATAATTCAATAGTAGATTTTAAGGTTGAGGTTATTAAAGGTGAAACTGAAGATGATGAGAAGTTAAAAATAGATGCAGTTCACAAAATGGTTGATGGAAATGATTTTGCATCAATTCCATTACAACAAGAATCAGCTGGTACACTTAAAATGTTTGCATTATACCAATGGGTAAATGACATATTACAATCTGGAGGTGTATTAGTAGTTGATGAATTAAACGCTAAGCTACATCCATTATTAGTACGATTATTTACACAAACATTTCTAAATAAAGAATTAAATCCTAATAATGCGCAATTAATTTTTACTACACACGATTCATGGCAATTAAATGCTAATTTATTGAGAAGAGATGAAATTTGGTTTACCGAAAAGCAAGATAATGGTATATCTCAATTATATTCATTAGCTGATTTTGTTGATGAAGATGGTGCTAAGATAAGAAAAGATGAAAATTACGAGAAAAATTATTTATTAGGAAAGTATGGAGCTATTCCTACCTTAAAGTATTTTGATTTATTTAAGGAGGAATAGTTAATGGGTTTTGAAAGTAGAAATGGAAAAAGAAAACTAAGAAGTGAATTGACTAATAGAAGAAAACCTGAATTAGGATATTATCTTATTGTAACTGACACTGAAGGAACTGAAAGAGTATATTTTAATGGTTTAAGAGATTCTATAAAAGATGTAGTAGGAGATAAGCTTATCATTAAGGTTGTTGAAACTAAAAATAGAAATATGATAAAAGAGGCTAAAGAATTTTTAGCTGAATTACCACAATATGCAGAACCATGGATTGTTTTCGACAAAGATAAAAACAACAAATTCGATAAGATTATTGAAGATGCTGAAAATTCAGGTGTTAAGGTAGCATGGTCTAATCCATGTATTGAAACATGGTTTAACGCATATTTTGGTAAAATGCCAAATTGTCAGGATTCAGTATCTTGTTGCAATACATTCAGTAATGAATATAAAAAGAATGTAGGACAAGAATATCATAAAACTGATGATAAGTTATATGTTAAATTGGTTGAAAATGGTAATGAGGAAAAAGCAATTGAGATTGCTGATAAGAAGATGAAGGAGCATTCTAGAAATTGTAATATGGTACCATCTGAAATGGTTCCTGCAACAACAGTGTATAAGTTGGTTGAAGAAATAAAAGAGAAGATTGATGTGTGATATTATTTAAGTTGAGAATGAGGCGTTATGATAAAACAAATAGCAACCGATATATCTAAAGAGGCTATTATGTTTTGTAAAAATACATACTTAAATTATACTAATCACTTTGAGATATTAGAATATGGAATCACTGAAGCCATGCCAAGCTTTAATAGCCTTATGCATACAGTTGTAAAGCTTCAAAATAACTCAAAATAATGAAGAAGAGTACATAATGATTTGCGAATTATAGTATTAAAATATACTTATATTTCATATACTTCTATGGAGATGATAAAGTGAATAATGTAATAAGAAGTATTCTAGCTATGCATAGAAGTATAGATTCTAAAGAAGTGCTAAAAAGTACAGAGGCTTCCTTTTCAGTTTTTACCAGTGATACTATTTCACTTGCAAAAACAGTAGATAAACCAGATGATTATTATTTTCCAGGTGATTTGATTACTTATATTTTTAAATTAAAGAATGTTGGAGACAAAAACATTAAGGACTTCACTCTAAGAGATGATTGTGTCAGCAAAATAGATCCACTTCCAAATGGATATTATGAGGTTTTAACAACAAATGGAGAGGTATCCTTTACTTTAGATGAGGTTGTAATATCAGGGATTAGCTTAGCACCAGGTGATGAGCTAGAAATAACTGTAACAGGTGTTGTTAGGCCTTTAGAAGCTTCAGAAACTACTGATGAAGAAATTACATTTTAATCGCTTTAATAATAATTTTTTGTATAATAGAGCTATGAGATGAAATCATAGCTTTTTTCATGTAAATAGACATAATAGATTAATATCGATGCACATTCATATAGCATGTATAGAAAAAAATAAAAATATATGGTATACTATTCTAACAAAAGAAAAAGAAAGGAGAGTGAGTTATTATGGTACTAGCATATGGAAATCCACTAGCTACATATACAGATCCTCTTGCAAATTTACTTGGTGATTGGTCAGTAGGAATTAATATATGGTCAATTATTTTAAGAGTAGTTCTTGCAATTTTAATTGGTGGACTTATTGGTTCAGAGCGTGCAATTAAGCATCATGTTGCAGGACTTAGAACATATACACTTGTATGTTTAGGGTCATGTATTGCAATGATGACAAATCAATTCGTGTCAGCTTCTTCAGATTTATCTCGACTAGGTGCTGGTGTTATTACAGGAATCGGATTCCTTGGTGCAGGCTCAATAATGGTAAATAGTAGAAATAGAGTTAGAGGTCTTACTACAGCCGCAGCATTATGGACATCAGGAGCTGTAGGTCTTGCAATCGGTATTGGATTTTATACTCTTGCTCTTGCATCCGCAATAATTATAATTATTGTATTATTATTGTTACCTAAATTTGAAGGAAGACTACAAAAAAGATCTAAAAGTATTTTTATTCATATTGAGCTATTGTCAAGACCAGATCTAAGAAGCTTTTTAGATTACGTTAGAGCTCGTAATATTCAGGTCTTATCAATCTCATATGACCCTGCCTATGCAAATTCAGGACTAAGTGTTTATTCTATTGCACTAAATTTAGCTCAAGGTGATAATGGTAAAAAAATAAAGCACGATGATTTAATTTCTGATTTATCGGCTTTAGATTATGTTAACTTTGTTGAGTTAATGGATTAATGGTGGCTATGTCACCATTTTTTTAAAGAAGGAGGAATCACCAATGAAAAAAACATTTCCAGTAAAAGAAATAGCTACATTTTTATATTCATCTGGTGACCTTACAGCAGAGCTTTTTAGTAATCACGCCTCACTAGATGGTAAAAAAGCCCATAGCTATCTTCAACGCCAATATAATGATGAATCTCAAAAGGAATATTATATTAAATATACATTTCCATATAAAGAGGATGAAATAACCATCCATGGCTTTATTGATGGTGTACTAAATGAAAAGGGTAAAATAATATTAGAGGAAATTAAATCAACTAAGGAAGAATTAAAGAAAATAGACTTAGAATATCACCATGAGCATTTAGCTCAGCTTCGTTTATATGCATATTTATACGCCCAAATTAATAATTTAGCTTATATTAATATGAGGCTAACATATATAAGCGTAGATGATTATAAAACAAAAAAATTTGATTTAGAGGAATCTGCAGCTTCCTTAGAAGAATTTTTCTTTAAATCAATTGAGGATTACTTATCTTGGCATGAGGTTTTATCAGATGCACAGGATAAAAAGCTAGATTCTCTTAAAAATATTGAATTCCCTTTCCCTAAGAAAAGAGCTGGTCAACAGGAGCTAATGAAGGCGTGCTATCTAACTATGAGTACTAATAGTATTTTATATGCGATAGCTCCAACAGGAATAGGAAAAACAATGGCTACTATGTTTTCAACCTTAAAGTCGATGACAAAGAAAAATGAAAAGCTATTTTATCTAACAGCTAAATCAATGGGCAGAAATGTAGCTATTGATTCAGTTAAAATGATGATGGAAAAGGGATTAAATCTCCATGCGATAGTAATAAGTGCCAAAGCAAAAAGCTGTGCAAAAGGCTTATCTCATTGTGATCCTGATAATTGTCCTTTTGCAAGTGGTTATTTTTCAAAACTAAGAAAAGCCATAGAAGAGGTATATAAGACAGATAATTTATATACACCTGAAAAAATATTTGAATATGCTAAAAAATATGAAATCTGTCCATTTGAATTTTCATTAGATTTATCTTATTTTTGTGATATTGTAATATGTGATTACAATTACGTATTTGATCCAAAGGCGCATTTAATTAGATATTTTGATGATACAGAATATTTACCTAAAATATTATGTGATGAAGCTCATAATCTAGTAGAAAGATCAAAAGATATGTATAGTGCCTCCTTTGATTCAATGTTACCATATGCAATAGAAGAGGATTTGTCTGAGTATGATGAGAGTATAACTAAAAATGTTAAGTCATTTTATAAGGCAATAAAAAGATATGAGGATTTAATAAACGAGGATTTATTTTATTATTCAACCTTACTTGATGATGTGATGCTATCAAGCTTAAATCAAATTGTATCTAAGGCAGCATTAATACTTGCGGACAAGAAGGATATAAAAAATAAGGATATCATTTTAAATAATTATTTTGCACTAAAGGACTTTGTAGATACATGTGAGTATTTTGGACCAGATCATTTGTTTATTGTTAAAAAAGTAGAAGAAAATCATTATATGATTGAGGTTAAATGCTGTGATGCATCCGATTTCATTTATGATACAATTAAAAATCATACTAAAGGAATAGTATTTTTTAGTGCAACCTTATTTCCAATCAAGTATTATATGGATTTATTAACTAAGGGTAAGGGTAAGTATATTGATTTACCATCGCCATTTCCTAAGGATAATTTAAAGCTAATTGTGAAGGATGATATATCTACAAGGTATAAGGATAGAGAGGCCACTGTTAAGGATATTAAGGATGTAATAGAAGCCTTAGTAAATTCAAAAAAAGGCAATTATATTGCGTTTTTTCCAAGCTATAAATATATAGAAATGGTTTTAAAGGAATTAGATTTAGACCAAACGGAAATAATTTTACAACAATCTTCTATGACTGATAGTGAAAGAAATAAGATATTTGAAAAGTTTAAGGATACTAGTAAACCACATCTAGGTTTATTCGTACTTGGTGGTTCATTTTCAGAAGGAGTAGATTTTGTTGGAGATTTACTTAATGGAGTTGTAATAGTCGGAGTAGGATTACCTATGGTAAATGTTGAAAACAATTTACTTAAGGAGTTCTTTGAGGAAAAATATGGCCAAGGCTTTGACTATGCTTATACATATCCAGGTTTTAACAAGGTGGTTCAGGCTGCGGGTAGAGTAATAAGAACAGAAACTGATAGAGGTGCAGTTATATTACTTGATGAAAGATATAAATATGCTATATATAAATCGTTAATGCCTGATTCTTGGAGTCATAGAATTACGATGAATGGTAATAAAACGATTAGCTATACGTTAAAAGAATTCTTTTTAGATAATGAAATGGATAGTAATGATATTAACTAGAATAAGTTAAGATTATTAAAGTCAAAAATCGTACATGGAAGGTACGATTTTTATTTAAATTCGTTTACATAAATGTTATAATATAATCGTGAAAAGGAGGTAGTATAAAACTATGAATATTTTAATTATTTTAGCTAATGTTGGTCTTGTACTTGGTATTATTGGAGGAGTATTTCTCTTACTAGTTTTATTCATATTAAGTTATGTAAAAGCTGGACCAGATACAGCAATAATGGTTTCAGGAGCTGGAAAGAAAAAAATCTTAATTGGTAAGGCAGGATTTAGAATTCCTTTCTTACAAAGAACTGATAAATTATCTTTAAAAGCATTTCAAGTTGATATTAAAACTGAGGAGGCAATCCCTACAACAGAATTTATTAATATTAATGTAGATGGAGTAGCTAATTTAAAGGTTTCATCTGATCCAGAATTACTTGAAAAAGCATTTGAGTCAATTCTAAACATGTCATCAAATGAACTAATTAATCAGCTTCAACAAGTATTGCAAGGTAACATGCGTGAAATTGTTGGTACTGTTGAAATTAAAGAATTAGTACGTGATCGTCAAGGTGTTGCGAATAAGGTTAAGGAAAATGTAGTACCTGATATGGCAAAGCTTGGTATTGAGGTTGTAAATTTCAATATTCAATCATTCTCTGATGATAACAAGGTTATTGAAAATTTAGGTATTGATAATATTTCTCAAATTTCAAAGGACGCAGCTATAGCTAAAGCAAATGCTGAGCGCGATGTGGCAATTGCATCAAGTGCGGCTGCTGAGGTAGCAAATAAAGCTCGTGTTGAATCTAATACAAAAATTGTTCAACAAAATACAGAATATGAATTACAAGCTGCTGCATTAAAGCAAAAAACTGATACTGCAAAGGCTGTAGCAGATGCTGCATATGACATTGAGCGTCAAAAGAGACTTGAGGAAATTAACGTTGCTGAGGTTAATGCAAACATTGCAAAACGTGAGCGTGAGGTAGAACTTGGAAATAAGGAAGTTGAACTTAAGGAAAAGCAACTATCTGCTGAGGTTAATAAGGTAGCTGAGGCTAAAAAGTATGCTGCCCAAAAGGAAGCAGAAGCGGATTTATTTACTCGTCAAAAGGCTGCAGAAGCTAAGAAATATGAACTTGAGCAAGAGGCTGAAATGCAAAAGATTAAGGCAGAAGCTGATAAGGTTGCACGTCAGAAGCAAGCAGAAGCATTACAGATTCAAGCCGAAGCAGAAGCTGCTGCACAGATTGCAAGAGCAAACGCTGCTAAGGAGGCTGCACTTGCTGAAGCTCAAGGAATTGAAGCTAAAGGTAAGGCGGAGGCAGACGCAATTAGAGCAAAAGCCGAAGCGATGAAGCAATATGGCGAGGCCGCTACATTACAATTAATTCTAGATTCTAATGTATTACCACAAATTGTTTCTGCGTACTCACAACCAATGGCAGAGGCTATGTCAAAGATTGATTCTATCACTATGTATGGTGAAGGAAATACTGCTAAGCTTACTGAAGAAATAAGTAAGGGTGGTACTCAAATTTTTGATGGCTTACAGAAGGCTACTGGCTTAGATGTTAAGAGCTTACTTGCTGGATATCTTGGTGGAAAGCTTGCAACAAAGAGTCAACCAAAAGAAGACAAAAACGAAAATTAATTAATGAAATAGATGGTATGAGTAAAATCATATCATCTATTTTCATATAATAAGTAAGGTGGAATAATGACATATAAAGAAAAACTATTAAATTTAAAACAGCTAATAGGTAATACTCCATTAATTAAAATAAATTATAAATACAATGGCATCTACAGATGTGCATATATGAAGGCTGAATGGTATAATTTAACAGGATCAATTAAGGATAGAGTGGCTTATTATATACTATTACATGCTTATGAAAATGGCTTAATTAAAGATGATACTAAAATTTGTGAGGTCTCAAGTGGTAATATGGGAATATCCTTTGCAGCACTTGGCCATTATTTGGGTAATAGTGTTACAATATGTATTCCTAAAACAATGTCAGAAGAAAGAATAAAGATTATCAAAAGCTATGGAGCTAATGTTATATTAACTAATGATTTTAAGGAAGCTTTTGAGATTACTAATAAGTTTGAAGCAGAAGGATATTTTATTCCTCATCAATTTGAAAATGAGTATAATGCCCTTGCTCACTACGAAACAACTGCCAAGGAAATTGCTAGTAAACTCAATGAAGTGCCCGCATTTATCGCAGGCGTAGGGACATCTGGTACACTTACTGGGTGTGGAAGCTATTTAAAGGAAAAATATAATTCTAGCATATATGCATTAGAACCAATTCAATCATCTATCCTTACTTGCGGTAAATCTAATGGACCTCATAAGATTCAAGGTCTATCAGATGATTTAATTCCTAAATTATACAATCCGAGTCTAATAAAAGATATAATTAGAGTTGATGATATTGATTCAATTGTAATGGCTCAAAAGCTATGTAAAGAGCTCTCATTAGGTGTTGGAATATCATCTGGCGCTAATTTTTTAGGCTGTGTCTTATCGGGTGAGAAGAATATAGTATCTGTATTTTCTGATGATAACAAAAAATATTTATCAACCGATTTATGTGATGATACATTAAAATCAGAATTGGTAGATTCTATTGAATTAATCGACTTTGAAGTAATTTAACTTTAAGTATGAATATAAAAAAAGTGTTTTACCGATTTGGTAAAACATTCTTTTATTATTCGTTAATTTGCGCTTTGATACGATTTGCAACTTCCTCTAAATTATACTTTC
>CAMELE010000019.1 GCA_945923475.1 uncultured Mollicutes bacterium | reverse complement strand
GATCTAAGAATGGAAGAAGTAAGTCACTACCTTTTTTATTATCAGAACCAGATGAGTTATCGCCAGAAATATCATTTATATCTGTATAATTGTAAATTAAAGTAATATCATCTATTAGATCATCTTTATTTGTTTTATAATATTCTAATAAAACTTTAACTAATTCTTTATGCTCTTCTTCTGATATTAATGTTTTATTTTCTAAATCTTTAATAGCAGAATAACTATCAGGAATACTATAATTGTATTCTTGTTTATTGCCTTTAGAATCATAAGAGTTTAATTTATAAATTAATAAACCAGTGCTTGAAACTAATAAAATATTATTTTGATTAATAAAATTAAAATCATATTCTTTATTAATTTCATCAAAATTTATATCTTTTATAATTTTTAAATAATAATTCTATTTTACTTTATTTATTAAATTATTTATATTAGTTAAATTTAATTTTTCTGATAATTCAAAAATCTATATCCATTCGCCTTTTTTATTATAATATCCTAAAACATCAACATTATCTATAATTCTTTTCTATACTAAATAAAATTCTTTATTTTTTACTTTTGTAGTATCATCTTTTTTATCATCAGAATCATTAGGAGGTTTAGAAGATCCATCTGGATCTACATTAAAATCAGGATTTAACTAATTTTGTTTATCTTCCTAAGTACCTTTATGCCAAGAGTCAGGAATACCAAAGCCTGGATCTAAACCAGGGGCATTGGGTTTGTCAGGATGATCTATCGGCTCATTGTCAGAAGAACTACTATCATCTGATTCATCCTCTTCATCTTTCTTAGGATAAACTCCAAAAGCTAAATAAGTAAAATCAATAGTATCAGTTAAATCTTCAAGATATATAAAATCAATAATTTCTTTATTTAATAATACTACTTTGTAATATCTTATCTAGTCAGAAAAAATAACCTTATAATACAAGATAAACTAATCACCATTATAAAAAGAATAATTCTATAAAATATTATTTGTTATATCTTTCTTAATGGCTGTTTCTATTGAACTATCAGTAATTTCACTATGATTTTCAGTATAGATTATTTCAATAGCTTTTTGTTCAGGGGTCTAGTTATAATTATTTTTTTCATATTCAAATAAATAATAAGCATGATCTCCATTGCCTTTGGTAATATCCCACATATACTAATTAGCTAAATCAATTTGTGGTTTTTCATCAATAGCCAAATGATATTGGATAGTCTTAGTAACCCCATTAGCATTTGTTTTATCGCCCCAAACAATAAAATCATTTTTTATATTTTCATATTTAGGGCTATTATAATAAGATAAAGCATCTTTAGCATCAATAAAAGTATAATAATACTTACTGTCAGAAAAAGCTTTAATATAATAATTATCATTAATCTAAGTAATTGGAGTATAATAATAATTTAAATAATTCTTTTTCTGCTAAAATATGAAATGACCATCTAAATCATAAAAATATTCATAATTGCCTAAAGATTCAATAATTTTATCAAGAACAGAAGTTACTGTATCGCCAGCAGAAAATACCAATTCTCCGGGATAAGTAAAATCTGTTTCTTGGTATCCAACATCTTGTCCATAAATAAATTTATGCTATAAAAAATTTTCATCTTCAGGTGCATTTTCGCTAATAACAAAACTTTTATAATCTTTTGAAAACCATATAGGGTTTTGACCTACATATTTTGTACTAAGTTTAGCTGTCATATCTACATCATTAATTATAACATTCTATTCTGGTTCTTTACCGAAATGTGTTACGCATTCTTTAATAATAGTAAATATAGGTACTTGTTCTATAAAAATATCTCCGTTATCATCTTCATACTATGTTTCATGAAAAGTAACCGCCGAAGGTAATGTACCTCCGCAAGTTCCATCAAGCATACACATTTTATCTTTGCCTGAAATAGAAATATTTGCTGAAGAAGCAGTAGTAGAGGTAGTGGCTTGATTAATTACATAAGTACCAAGAGGAAACCAAATAATATCTCCATAATTTTTATAATCTTCAAATGGATTTTCAAGCCCTACTTCTATCTTTACTTTTTTATTTATTGAAATTATATTTTCAATATTATTTATATCATTTTCATTTTCTATTCCACTTACTGTTAAGCTTATTGTACGACGTAATGCAGCTTGTCCATTAACAGTAACAGATCCAGCCGTAGCTATTCCCTAAATTTCACGCAAAGGTTTTTCATCTACAAATGATAATACAGTAATTTTAGCGTAATGTTTTTTTATACGCATCTCATCTAACATAGATAAGAATTTTGAATCAGTCAAATATTCTCTCATATTATTTACTCCTCATTTGTATTAATATATCCTTTTAGCTCTAAGGAAGAAACAGCTTTATAATTAATAATAGCATAAGAAGGACGAGCAAACTCTAATGATTTAATTGTGCTTTTTAAAGGATTTAATACTATTTTATTTGTTGGCCCAACTCGAATATGATTACCCTCATTGGCCGGAGAAATAGAACCAGTACTACTATCAACTTCATTGTTTCTGCCAAATACAATATCTGTATTAGCGTCAGCTTCAATTTCTAGGCTTTCAATACCATTAAAATTATAAACTACCAATTGATTTGAACCATTCATCCAAGCATCAGTCTAATCATTTAAAACTAATCCAGATAGCGGACGATATTCTTCTAATAATTCAGTTCCTTCAATTAACAAATTTTCAATAGAATCTGTGTCATCATCTATCTTATCTAAAAACTCATTTATTTTATTATATAAAATTTCAAAAGAAGAATTTATTTTTTCTCCACTATAATCATTTAAAATAGAAGTATGTATCTTTTCTTTCAACACTTCCATAATATTTCGAGTAGAATACAAACTATAATTGTAATCCTCATTAACTATATTAGTATCATCATTTCTAAAAAACTAATGATTATCTAATATATCTTTAGTATCAGTAAATACTCCTCCTATTTGCCCCCATTGAACAAATTCTCGGGTTGCTACTGTTACCATTTGTAAATAATCTTCTTCTTCTATTTCAGCTATATAGTTAATTAAAACAGGTCGAGTAAATTTTAAATACATAGATTGTAAATTCATATCATCAATATGATATATACGGCTAGGCATCATAGAAATTTCTTTGCCATTAATTATCATAGTTATTATGTTAGTTTGATTTTTTTCGTATTCTTTTAATAACTATTCACATCGTAATAATTCAACAGCATTTTCTAACTATTCAATCATAGATAGACCATTTTGATGTTTTAAATACTCAATCCTATTTTTTAAACTTAACTTAGGATACTACTCAACCCAAATCGAACGGACTTTCATTAATTTATATTTTTTTTCTTCACTAATTTCAACTTCTTCCTATAATTTAATAGCTTCATAAATATTATCATATTTTTCATTAAATTTAGGATTAGAAATAATTTTTAAAGAATTTCCATTTACTTCTTTATCTAATTGGCCATTAAATGTTCTAGCCACCTAACCAATAACTACTTTATTTTTAGTATTAGCATTTTGTATAGCTAACTTAGAATTATTAGATAAAGTTGTTAAAGGATTAATATTATATAATTTAATATTATCACAATTAAACTCTGCTACTTCATAAGCTGTAGAACTAAAATCATAAATCATTCTTCCTAAAGAAGCTTGTGGAGTCCAAGAGACATTAGTTAAAGTAATAATATGATTGCCCTCTGTTGCTGATTTAAATAATTTATATCCACCATCATTAAGGAATTCTTCTACCCAATGACGATAAATGCGTTCCATATAAATATTATTATTAGTTGGTGAAGTATTAAATACAGAAGCATCAATATTTGTATATTGACCTAATGTTAATTTATCATTATAAGGCGTTTGTAAATCTCGTGTAAAATTTTCTATATATTTATCTTTAGAAATAACTATATCACCATACCAACTGTGATAATATCCACCCTTAGTATCGTTACGCATCAAGAAAGAAGAATCTTCATCACTAAGTAAAGAAATCTTAGCACCTAACTAAAACTCAGCATAATGTGCAAGACCGTTCCGCAATATAATAGGATATTTAGAATTTAAACTATCCTATTTCTAAAATAGAGTAGTATGTTTATAGCTATTTATTTTGCAATCAAAATTTAAACGAACTTGAATACCATTATTATAAATATAACTATACTAAAAATTAGACCAATGTGCCGGCGAAGTATCAATATCAGATGCTTCATATTTAGGAGCACTTCTAAGGCCAGCTAAATTTTTCTTTTGTAAAGCATATTTATATTTAACTCCACTCTCAATGGTAAAATCTTCATATAATAATGTTAATTCATTATCATAATTAGATTCATTATACCAATCGAATTGAGCAATATCTTCCCATTGAGTATAATTATCTTTTTCACAAGCCCTAGATAAAATAAAAGTTCCATCAAGAGGTTGATATTTTAAAACTACTTTATCATATTCTATTTTTTCACCAGTAATAGTAGTATCAATGGTATGTTCTGTTACTTTATAAGGATTATTTTTTATATAAATTTCTAAACTGGCATTCTCGTCAGAACGAATATTATGAGTAAAATTCTCAACTGCTTTTACTCTGGTATCACGAGATAAAATATGTTCTTCAGCATTTATACCAACAATGCCTGTCCTATAAACAATATCACCAGCTTGATAATTTATTCCATTTTCAACACAGTTATCAAAATATCCTCTAATATAGGTAGGATTTTCACCTTCGATATTAAAATAACTCTTATAAGTTTCAAAACTAACTTCATTTGTGTTAAATAGTCTTTGCTAAATTGTAGTATCTCCAGTATTATCCTTAATAATAAATACTAAAGACTCTAACTATTTTAAATAACTTTCAGTAATTGTAAAATTATAAAATTCAGAAGATTTCTAATAGCCATTAGCAGTTATTACGTCTAAAACGACAGAATAAGTTTTATGACCTAAATAATCTAACTATCTATTAAAACTATATTCAACCAACCCTGTATAATAATCTTGGCCGCCTCCATTAAACTATAACCATCCGCTAGACAGATAAGGGTCAAGAGTTGGCTAATTTAAACTATTATAAGCTCCCTCATATAGTCTAAAACGATATTTATCCATAGGCTCTTCGGCCGCACAATGGTAGCCGCCCTGGAATTTAGGAAATCTAGTTGTTTCTACATTTTCACTTTTAGTTAATATAAAACCAACATCAAGATTGGTTATTTCTTTATTATTTAAGATATTTACTATAGGTTCTTCTATTGCTTTAGTAATTATAACATTAGACCATTCTGAAAATCCATTTATTAATGTTTGTGTTTTTTTCCATTTGAAAAACGCAATTTTATTTTTTTCATAATCTAATTTACTATATCCAAATCGAATTTGAATTTTATAAAAAGTATTAGAAACCCACCCAATGGTATCTCCTAATTTTATATCAGAATTCTTTACAGTGACTGTATATATTCCATTAGTAGAGGTAGTAGGCTTTTCCATATAAATAATTCCATCATAATAAATATCTGTATTTACAACACTTTTATTATTTGACTATTGGCTAAATTTTATTGAAATATTTTTTACATCATCATAATTCAACGATTTAGGCAAAGAAAAATTTATATTTAAAGATTCCGCAGTAGCTAAATATGCTGGTATTGAGCTATTTACAATTGGCGGATATACTCTATTTACATTTATTGTAGATGTTGCCATTTATTGACCTCCTTTAACTCTTATTTCTATTAATTTTTAAAAATTATATATTGTAAACATACTATTTTGGTCCAAATAAAAAAAAAGAATGATGGATAAAAATCCATCATTCTTCAATATACCAATTACGTATTTTAATATTCTTCTAAGGTGGAGGAACTATATTATTAATTAATTCCTATTTAAAATCTACATTAGAAGTTAATTCATTTAATAATTTTGCTATAGTTAATATATTACTTGGAGTATTTTCATTTAAAGTTAAATTACCATCAATATCAATAGTTAGTTTATCTCCTCCTAATTTAACTAATCCATCTGCTCGCAAAATATTAGTAGGGATATCATCATTATCATATTGATACAATCCAGACACATAACCGCTAGTATCTATTTCATTTTTTAAAGATCGTACTTTTTGTGTCGAATATTTTGTAGGTTCTACAGGATTAGTGATAGGAATTTTACGGTGTTTTTCCCAAGCATCTCCTATATAAGTTCTTCCACCCAAATATCCTTTCTATTCATTTTCCTATGGCCTAGCTATCTAATCATACTTACCGCCCTAGTGAGAAAAGCTAGGTTTTATGGGCTTAGTAAATTCTGGGTTTTCTTCATCTAATACTGGAATATCAGTACCATCATCTTCTTCTACATCACTAACATTTCCATCTCGTTCTATTAACATTACTATTGGATAAACTAAATACCTTTTAGTATTATCTCCATACCTATCAGTTGGGATAGTAATATAAATAGCCCCCATAGGAGATGTGTTTACAGTATCAGTTTCTTCAGCGAAATAAGCTCCGCCAAAAGTAGAGGTAGGGATTAATTTATAATACCCAGTCCTCTAACCGTTTTCTTCTAATGGGTATAAAAATAAATTAGAAGTCATAGAATAACTATAAGGCCCAATTAACTATACATTTACTCTATTACAATAATAAATAAATGAAATAGCATTTACCGAATGATAACTTGCTGTTCCAGAACTATCATAAGTAATTCTATCAGGAATACTTATTTCTTTTATATTATTAATATCAATATTTTCACTGACCATTATAGGCTACCAATAATTTAATACTTTAGTTCCCTCAGTTTTTCCTTTAATGCCAACTGTAAGACTAAATTTAATAAAATATTGTCCTTGTTTATCTTCAGTAAAGCTATTTACTTTATATATAGTATCAGTTAATTTTTCGCTGGAAACATGAATATCAGTACGTTTTAAATTTAAATTATAACTACCTAGTACATTTCCTTCTTCATCTTTATATTTAGTATCAGCAGTAATAATTTCTCCATCAAGTCGTAATTCAGCTTTAAAATAAATAGGATTATAATTATCTCCAATTTTATTTAGTGGCCGTTTAGAAATTTCATTTCCATTTTCATCACACTATTTAATTATAAATGTATAATCTCTGCCGTTTAAATCATATTCACCCTATTTACTAAAATAAATAGTTTTATTAAAATAATACTCTTTATCAGTTAATGTAATAACTTTTAAAATTAAGGTATTATTAGTATAACCAGCAATACGTTTTTGCCGGATATTAAAATGTACTGAATTATCTTTTGGATTAACCCATAATCTAGAAATCATTGAATTGGTTATCTTAGTAGTAGCGTATTCAAATAACTAACCTCCATCAGGTGAATACCAAGTAACTGTTTTAATACCTACATTATCTTTATTAACTGTAATAGTAGGAGTAATAATCATTTCTGATTCTGACTAATCTACAGTAATACTATTATTTTTATCATACTAAAAAGTATCATTACCATTAAATATTACTCTTACTGGAATATCAGATTGATAATTAGTTAATTTATATTCACATGGTACATAATTGCCGTCTTCTAATAAACTAACTGTATAAAACATTACAGTACCATAATCTAAATATTTAGATACATCAATAGAACTGACATTTTTATCTAAAGCAACATATGAACCATCCATAAAATCAACATACCAGTCTGCCGTTTCAGTTTTTTCACGTCCATCGACTATTTCTAATTTAACTTCTGTATCACTTACATCATTACGTATTATTGTAAAACGTTCATTATAATATTTTACAACTCTTACATCCTTATCTAATGTGACTGAAGAATTATAAACTACTACTAATTTATATCTCATCTATTGATAAACATCTTTTCCAGAAACAGTTAATTCATTAAAATTAACTTTTGTCTTATCATTAATTAATTCCCATCCCGGCCCTGCAATTTTATCATATTTTTCATCACCAGATAAAATAGCAGGATTCTATTTATACCAATAACAAACACAATTTTTTTTATCTAATATATCTTTATTGGCATAATAAAATACACCTTTTAAGACAATAGAATCTGTATCATATATTAATGATAAACCTTGAGGAGCACTTATGCCTACATAATATAAATCTTTTGTTGTATCTTGCAAATCTACAAAACAAAGTTTTATATTTTTACAAAAAATATTTGGATCTTCATCATAAGTTTGAATTAACTCATTTTTACTATTATATACTTTATCATAATCAATAAACCGTTCTTGGAAAAATGTAATTTTTCTTACACCAAGTAAATTAATTCCTTGGAAATTATAAATAGCATACTAAGGTGAAAATACTTCATAGTTATAAATACTACCTGAAAAATTAGTAATATCTAAACGACGAGTAAAAATAACTCCAGTATCTTTTTCTTCAAATTCTATTTTTAAACCATAATTACCAGCAACCATAATGCCATAAAACTAAGTCCTAAAATCCGCTGAAATCATGATATTAGGATATGTACTAATTAAACTAGTAAAAATAGAATTTTCTTCTAATTTTTCATTACTATAAATTACTTTTTCATAGTAAGTATTACCTTCTGGTGCATATGCCAAAATACCATATTCATTGCCATCACTATGAATTTCATTTACTTCAATAACCTATTGAGATAAATCTTCATACTCTTCTTCTGTATAAGAAGACGCTGAAACCTTTCCTTCTATTGTTTTTTTCTATGTAAAATCTCCACCTGGGATTTTTACATAAACATTAGTTCCTTTAGAATAAGTATAATTAATTCCAATAGGAGCATAAGCTCTAAATTTACCTTTCTAGTATTCAACAAAATACTCACCAGTATCTGCATTATTAAGGCTTACAATTTCAGCAATTATAGTTTTATCAAAAGACAACTCGGCATCCCGTGCTTGTGCAATATAATCAATAGTCTCTAATAATTCATCAGTAATCTATTTAGGCTATTTTACTACAGCTAAATATTCTTCTTTTCTATTATAAGCCATATTAACTCCTTTCTCTCCTCAAAATGAGGAGGAAATTAATCCTCCTCATTTAGATCTATTTGCACTTATATATTGAGCAGCATTATTGCTAAGATTAGATAATGCTTCTTCAATTTCATAATGGTCAGTTACTCCTGGGAAATCAGCTTGGATAGTAACTTCCTATTTAATAGGTTGAGTTTCATATCTTGGGATAGCAGAATTAAATAAACTATCTAATTTAGAAGAGCTTATACTAGACATCTACTAAACCTATTTATCTACCCAATCATTCATATTACGAACAATATCAACTGCACGAAGTATATTTCTAGTATCAGATTTATTAAGTATCAACTCTTTTGGATGAACTTTAATAATCTTACCATTATCAATACCTATGCCCTAACCGGGTCCCCAATCACCAGTATAGGCTCCAGAGGCTGCTCCGCCTCTTCTAGATAACCCTAGTCTATCCATTAAAGCCGCAGTATCACTAGAAGAATAATTTGTATTACCAAGTCTACCATATCCAAGAAGTCTATCTCGTTTTTCATCAATATTAGTATATTGAACCTTGGCTCCAGGAGCATCTATCATCTATCCATTGCCAGCATAAATACCAACGTGGTCTACGGTATTACCATAACCAAAAAATACCAGATCTCCTGGCTTAACACTGCTTTCTTTAATTGCTTTAGACATATCTCTATAGCCTTGTGCTGAAGTTCTTGGTACAGGTATTCCTGCATCATTTAAAGCATTATAAACTAAACCAGAACAATCAAGACCATACCCTGCATCAGTACCGCCCCAACGATATCTAACTCCTAAATAATTACTAGCTTTATCGACTATTGAATTACTAGTAGCATTAGGATAAGATCTCATACCATAATTGTTGCCATTACGTTTATAAGTACCCTAATAAATATTATTATAAACACTTTCATAGGCTTCATCATCAAATGCTTCACCACTGCCTTGGAATAATATATCTGCACCCTTTTCAAAAGCATCTAATTTTTTATCTAAATCAGCTTTTATTTCTTCTAAACTATTATAGGTTTTAGTTCCATTATAATTAGTTAAATTACGCTCTCCAGCAGCCCAACGCTATGCTAAAGCAGTGAAGTCAGTTTGCATATCAACATCACTATAACCGCCTCCACCTCCGCCGCCAACGAAATTACCATCAATATACTATTCATTTTTAGCAAGTTCTTCATCAGTACGTTTAGAATATTTCTATTCCCAATCAAGAACCATTCCAATAGATTGAGAAATATAACCCATTAATACATTAACAAGTTCTTCAATTTCATCACATAGTCTTTGAATATGTTCTTCAAGGCTATCAAGAGTGCCGCCCATATCAGTGCCAAAATTATCCCAAGAAGTGCCAGCTACTCCCATCGCTGTTTCAACAACTTTTTGCCAATCCTTATAGTTAGTCTGCAATTCTGTAATAGTTGTATTAGAATTATTAACAAATTGCATATAAGCATCATTATAATCATACAAATCAGTCATTTGGCCATAAAGAGTATCATGGAATGTTAATCCACTATTTACAACACCTTTATTTAATTCATCAAGTAAATATCTTTGTCTCTCAACATAATATTCTTGTAATGATAATAACTAATTTGAATAATCAGCAGAATTCTTATCAAGATCTTGTAAGGCTTCTTTAAAATCAATTTGATTCTATATTAGCTATTCGCTTACGTCATTAATATAATCTTTGCTAAGCTATCCTAATTCATGAACAGCATCTTCATATTTCTATGTAGCATCTTCAATTTTTTCTTCATCTGCATCATAAGCATAAGTCCAGTTACCTGCGGCATCACGCACTAAACGCATTGAAGTTTTTGAATTCTACTGTTCCATAAGGGCAATCTCAGCAAGCTGTAGATCATATTTTTTCTATAAGTATTCAAGGTCATATTGGCTCATCTTGACGCCATCGGCCTGAAGATCGTGAATCTCTTGCTAAATGTCTCTAAGTTTTTGTTTAGCTAAAAGGTCATTAGCATCAGCCAACTATAAATTTAGCTAACGATTTAATTTATTCAACTCATACAAACGTTCAGCATCATCAAGGTATTCTTCATTAACGGTTTTTGCCTTTTCATATTTATCTTGGAAATCTTCAAGAGTTTCAAATGGTGATAGAGCATTACTTAATATATTAACAGCCATTTCAACACGCATTTCAAATAAATCCTAAGCGGCTTCAAGGGTTTCTTCCCAAGAAGCTAAAAATTCATCAGAAGCTTTTTCAGTTTCTTGTTTTAATACTTCAACTTGATTTTCCCAGAATTTTACAGAAGACGTATCTCCATCAGCCTAACGATCAGCAAGAGCGGCCTATGCTTCTTTAGTGGCTTTAGTTAAACCATCCATTTGACCTTTTAAGGATTTCATTTTGCCTAACATTGTTTCTACTTTAGTAGCACCAATCTAAGTTTTTAATCCCATATCAAGCATTGAGCGGCCAGACAAATCAATAATATTATTAAGATGGTCAAGCATTGATGTATAAGTATCAAGACGTTCTATCTACTTATCAATTTCATCAAGTGCCAAATCTAAAACGTTCTAGACTAAATCTTCAATATCATTACGTAAATCTAGAATGGCCTCATTAACATCAATTAAATCACTTTGGTATTCAAGTATTTGTTCATCGAACATCTGCTCATATCCTGGGTGTCTAGCTTTTGCGGCATTTAACTCATCAATACCCTAACGTAATGTGGCACCTTTATCAAAGAGCTATAACATTTCTTGCTCTTGGTAAGCAAATCCTTCAAGCATTGCTTCAATAGTCTGTTTATTACCATGAGCCTATTTAAGAAGTTTTTCTTGATAATAATTAAGACGTTTAATCTAAAAATCAATCTACTTAACTTTCCAATCGATCTATTTTGTAATGGCTTCTAGTTCAAGTTCGGCAGCTTCTTTTTCTTTCTGAGCAATTGCAGCAACATTTTCATCAATACGCTCTTGAATACTCATAGGACCGTCAAGACCATTTTTAATTTTAGTAAACCATTCATTTAGGTCTTCTTTACTCATTCCATTTTCGACATTTTTTTCATATTCTGCCCAAACTTGACCCCATAATTCAGAAGCATTAGCAATTTCACCGTCATCAGTAAGTTTTATTTCAAACTCTGGATGATCTTTATTAAATTCTTCTACTTTAAGTTTTAGTAATTTTTTCCAAGATTTAATCTAATCTTCAAGAATATCCTGCTCTTCTTCTAATAATTTTATTTCTTCTTGAATATATTTAGCAGAGTCTTCTGGATTAGCTCCCTCACGTAAAGCTTCAAGACGATCACGTTTCTTTTCTTTAGTTTTCACTAATTCATCTTGAATCTCTTTACCAATATCAGCAGTAGACTTTTTAGATGAGCCTCCTCCTCCACCTGACGGACCTTTAGTAGTAATGTTAGTCCATTCATTTTCTCCTGGACCCATACCTGTGATATCAATACCAGCATTTGTTAATTGACTAGCTCCTTGACTAGCGATATTCTCTAAAGCACTTGTATCACCTTGTAAAGCATTAAATAAATCTGTTAAAAAATCTACTAAAGTTTGAATTTGAGAAGAATCAAGAGTCATACTGGTCTATAAAATACTACTTAATATGCCGGCCAGTGGACCAGCTTCACCAGTAGTGTTACCTAAAGCAGTTTGAAGACCTTGTAATGCATTAACTGCAGAAGTATTATCCATGTTAATCGAACCATCAGTATTAAAAGTTAATCCATTTAAGCTATTTATTGTAGCTCTTACTGCATCGGCGCCAGTTTGAACTCCTTGTTCCATGCCATTGGTTATAGACTCACTCAAATCTACCTATTCAAATTGAGTTGCAAAAGACTTATTTATTTCTTCTCCTGCTTTTCCTGAAGCATCTTCTATTGCATCTTCTACATCATTTGTGAATTCTGTATTATTAATTTTTAAATCAATTTTATATGCTGCTTCATTTCTTTGTTTTTGAGTACCATTAATTAATTTATCAATTAATTTCTAATTTTCTTTATCTAGGACAAAAGAAGAATTAACTGTTTTACCAAAAGCCTTGCTAATGGCTTCTGCCGCTTTAGTAGCCGTAGTCATTTTTTCAGTATTATCTTTGGTAGTTTTTAAAGTTTTCATATAATTAGCTAAATCTTCTGTTGCTTTATAAAACTAAATAGTACGAATATTTTTAGCCAAATTCTCCTAAGCTTTTCCTAAATCTTCGGCGGCTTTTTTCGCTAATTCTGAATCCTCTCCATATTCATTAATAGCTTCATCATACTTTGATTGAGCATCAATAACAGCAGTTACAGTGGCATCATATTCTATGCCTGCTTCAGAAGCCATATTAACCATAGCATCTGTATAGCGTTTATCAGTGGTATCAATACCAGCTGCTTTAGCATTCTTATTTAAATCAAGCATATTATCAGAATTAAGAACTGTAACATCAATTTGATAATTACCATTATTAATTAATTCTTGATAATGCTTAGCAGCTTCAACAACACCTTCATCTAATTTATCATTATATTCTTCAACGTTTAATCCAGCAGCTCTAATCCAGGATTTTTTATAATCAGTTGTCCAAGATGTAGGAATACCATTATTTGTTACTTGATTAGCCTACCTTAAAATAGTATCTCGTAATTCTTCAGGAGTCTTCCCTTGAAGATAATTATAACGCTTATTCTAATTATTATCCTTAATAAAATTCGTAAAATTATCGGCAGCATTATAAGCATTTTCAATAGATTTTATACCTAAAATTTTATTTAATTCCTAAGCTTTCGCAATTAATTTATAAGTACCATCATCCATTTCAGAAAAATATTCATTAACGTGGATGCCAAAAGATTCTAATGTAGAATAAGCCGAAGCACTAATAGTATCTCCAATATCTAAATTTTGTAAATTTAATTCAGATAACACCTAACTACGACTATTTTCAAAATCTTGTATTATTGAATTATAAGTATTTTCAAGATTATCTTTTTCAGAAGCCAATGATTCCCCATAATGTTCTAAATCAGCGACCATCTAATCATAATTTTCTGATATATCTAAAATATTCTAAGCATTAGCTAAATTTTGATTATCTCTAGCGACTAAGGCTTTCTAAGACTATAAAATATTATAAGCATTTACAAGTTCAACAGATGGATTTTCTTTATTTAATGCTTCCTAAATATTATTCTCATTCTCTAATCCTAATTGTTTAGCAATTTCATCAAACATGGTTTGAGCTACATTTAAACTATCTAAATGAGACTATCTCATTTGTTCATTATCAATAACAGCCTAAGCCTACTAAATCTTTTCTTCAGTTGGAGCTTGACTGGTTATCTATTCAAGCTACTCTTTATTTTTAGCTATCAGTTCATCATAAATAGTATTCTAAGTATCAACCCAACTATCTTTATCCTTTATATTCTAATAATTTTGCTATTCTTCTTCAGCTTGTTTCTAAGATAAATACTATTGTCTTTGATTGTCAGTCATAGACTAAAAACCATGTTGACTTACCCAGCCATTAGTCCCCCAAGGAATTTCTACTTCTTTAAAATATTTCGGCCAATCAGTGGCATCCATATCCTTTTTTAATTTTTCTTTAGCTGTCTTAGCCAAAGAAACATTAAATTCTAAAGGTTTATTATCAATAATTTTCTAAGAAAGATTAAGTAAATCATTTAATGCTGATTGCCAGTTATCTCCTGTAATAATTCCAACGGCTTCAGTTCTTAATTTTAAAAGTAATTCAATATCTTCTTCAGAAAAATTATTAATTATATCTTCAGGAGTTATAACTGATTTAAAATTAGTATTCTTTAGCCATTCTGCTAAAGCGGCATACTAAGTAGCAAAATCACTAATTCCCTCTTTTCCAAATAAATAACTATTTATAAGTCCTTCTGGATCATCAGTATTTAAATCAGATGTATTCTATTTAAACTCTTTTAAAAAAGTAGCATACTCTTTTAATGTTTCAATTTTATCAGTATCAATTTCATTCCAAGCAACATCTAATATTAAATTATCTTCTGTATTAAATAATCCTTTAATATTTTCATAAAAGTCTTTTGTATCAGTCAAAAAATTATTTAATTTTTTAATATATGAAATATCATCGGTATTAATGCTTTCTTTACTAGCCTTTTCTAACGAAAGCTAGTACATCTAATTAGCTTTTTCATATAAATTAACAAAATCCTGTGAACTAGAAATACGAGTCATATCATCCCATCCAATTACTTCTGGGTTTTCAGACAATAATTCTTTTTCAAAAGACTAAGTCTATTTATTTTTAGACCCGCTATATACCTTAAAAGCTCCTTGACCAACAATATATTTATTATAGCTATCTTCAGAAACACCAGCACGGTATGTATCTTTAATAGCTTGCTAAGTAGCATATAAAGAACTCTCAGTTTTAGCTTTATTAGCTTCTTTTATTTTGCTTGTTAAAGCTTCATATTCTTCTTGTAAAGTTAATAAAGCTGCATCTTCAATTCCTAAACTCTAACAAAGTTCAAGGGTAGTTTCTCGTAACTCTGATTTGCCTTTATCACTCTTCTAATAAGTTTCTAATAATTCATTATATTTATTAATTAATTCTTTATTAGCATCTACTTCAGATTTTAAAGTTTCAGAATAGTCTCTACTTTTTTCAGCTGCTTCATTTAATTTTTCTATATGATTTTTATGAGCCTATGTCGCTAATCCTATGCCAGCAGCTAGAAGAGTAATACCTAAAGTAAGGCCGGCGGTAACAGCCTATAGGCTAGTCGCAGCAACAGTCTCAGCTATCATAGCTCCTGTATTTCCCTAATGGGCCATTCTTTCTTGAATTTTTACGACAATTTTTCCAGCTATTCCTTTTATTTCTTTGTCTGTATTATTATTTGTTAAATTAGAAATTAAATTTTCAGCCTGCTAAGATATAGTTTTAGATTTAATAACTTTAGTTAATTGATTATATAAATTAATAAAATTAGGAAGTATCATTATTCCACTATTGATAAATCCTAAAACCTTTTCCCAACCTGATAAATTATCATTAGTGATAACACTACTAATTCCCTAAAATCCGTTGGCTATAGCACTGAAACTCATCAAACTTGTGCTAACGCTAGTAATTATTTCTCCAGTAGTAGCAGCCCTAGTATTGAACTCATTGATGGCATTTTTCATTAGCTCTAACTAACTTTCAGCATTTTTAGCTTCTTGCTCTACCTTTAATAACTATGCTGCAAAATTATTAGCATTCGCAGCAGCAGCATTAACTTGTTGTCCTACATTTTCATAACCTTGATTAACTTTTATTAATTCATTATTATATTGTTCAGCAGCTCCGGCCACATGATGAGTTTGCCCGTTTTTATCCTTTGTATCTTCACCGTTTAAAGCTTTTGTTGTAAATCCTTTTATTTTTTCCAAAGCTTTATTATAATCTTCAGCTGAAACTTTTCCTTCATCTAAAGCTTTTTTTATTTGCTATAAATCTTTTAATAATTCATTTAACTAGTTTATCTATTCTGTATTATTTTTATTTAAGAAATTAAAATTACTATTTTTTCCTAAAGATTCAAGTTGATTTAAAGATGCTATTAATTTATCTATATCTTTTATCCTGGATTGTTGATTTTCTTTATTAAATTCTTCACCAGTTCTTACTCCAAGTGTTGTTTTTGCCAAATTATTAATTTGAGCAACATTTTCAAAAACAATACCAGCCTAAGAAATACGATTTATATCTTTTGTTACTTGATCATAACTCCGATTTCCTGGATTATTTCTCATAGCAAATGCTAAATTTAATTCAGACTATCTAAATTGATCTCTACTTTGATCTAATTGCTATCCGGCAAGAACTCTTCTTTCTTGCATAGCATTTAAAATATCTACATAATTACTAGCCTGCTTTTTTTCTTCTTCAGTTAAATCTTTAGAAATATCTAAAATTTGCTATTCTACTTGAGCTATATTCGCATACTTTTCATACCGAGCATTATTCTAATAACTACTTGGATTCCAAGGAGTTGAAGAATTTTCACCAATTTCAGAAAAATTTTCATATACTTTTTTCTATTGATTTAAAGCATCTTGACGACGCATTTGTATTATAGCTTTACCCTTTGGAGTTAAATTCATTATCATATCTCCAAAAGTATTTAATCCTTGAGATATTTCTTTTCTATAAATTGTAGTAACTAAAGCTCCAATATTACTTAGAACACCTTTAACTCCACCTAGGCCTTTAATAGTAGCATTAATACCATTTAATACAACAGTAACAATATTATCAACATCTTTAAAAAATTCTTCATCAATCAAACTATCATAAATACCTTCAGCAGCTGCTTGTACTCTTTTACGAGCACCTTCCCAACTATCAGCAAAAATATTAGCTTGTTCATTTAATGTACCTTCAGAATTTTTAGCTACTCCAACCAACTCTTTAAAATAATCTTTATTTTCCATAAGATTAACTAATTGAGTATATTGACGAACACCACCGACTGTCTATGCAAGAGCCATTTTTTCAGCACGACTTAAGCTATCCCATTTATTCATCATTTCATCAAGGATAGTATTCATATCTTTTAATTCGCCCTATTGGTCTTTAATACTAATACCAACTTTTTCAAGGGCTTTAGAATATTTATTTAAATTAGTACCATCTTCAAGAGTCTCTCCAAGAGTAAGACCCTAAATACGTGCAAATAAGGTTTTAAGGCTATTACCTACTGTATTCGCACTTTCACGTGTTTTAGCAGTTAACGTAGCTAATGCAGATGTAGCATATTCATAACTAAGACCAATAGTATTAGCAACAGATGCGAATTTCTATATACCTTCTGAGATTTCATCAGTGCTAGAAGCAGTATATGCACCAAGTTTAGTCATTACATCTGCATAATATTCAAGAGATTTGCTACCATCATAGAAGTTATTCCAAACAGCAGTTAACTAATCAGATACTTTAGAAGCACTTTCACCCGCTGCATTAGCCATTTTAATAGTAACAGCAGTTCTCGCTTCTACTTCTTTATCATTTAAACCCTATTGATAATAAATTAAAGAAGCCTAAGCATAATCTTTAGTCGTAGTACTTAAAGCCTATGCTGCTTTATTAGCTCTTTCAGCAAAATTCGCCATTGCTCCAGTGCTATCTTCAGTGACAATTTTAATATCAGTTAAAGCTCTATCCAAATCTTTAGCATAATTATAAGCAGTTTCAATGCCACCAATAAAACTATGCATCATACTAGAAGAAATCTACCATCTAACAGTATTAGCTAATGTCTTTTTAAGTTCATTTAATTTTTTACTACTTGTGGTTAATGCTGCATCTGCAGTAATTACACTCTATGTTAACTATAAGAAAGCTTCTTCACCTTGGGGTCCTAAAGCACTTAAAGCTTTTCTGTAAGTAGATAAACTTTCTCCATTTTTAGTTAGCTAATTAGAGAAAGAAGTTAGATTTAACTTGCCTGTATTAATATCAGTTGCTTTTTCAAGCATTACTTTTAAATCAGCAGCTTTTAAAGAAGCTTGCTCTAACTCTTTCGTTAAACGAGTTCCAACATTTACATTTTTTAATGTACTAAGTTTACTTAATTCATCTTGTAAACTTTTTAATTGCTATCTTGCCTAAGCCACATCCGCTGAAAAGGCAAGTCTTACATCATATTGGGCACTATTTTTAGCCATATATTTTCTCCTTTCTCTCAATTCCTATTTATATAATTAAAAAAAGGTATGAGGAATATCCTCATACCTTTTACATATTCCTATTTAATTTAGGAATAACTTCTATTACTTTATCCTAAATTGGTTAAGGTTTCTTTTAAAACGTTTAAGCTATTAGTATCGGTAATAGATTTTCTTAATGATTCAGCTTCAGTCGCTAATGAACCGTAATCAGAACTCATAATATCCATAATACCATAAATGCTATTACGATATTTATAATATCCATTAAGCGTTTCATAAGTATAGACTTCTAAATCATCAGTTTGATTACAATCTACTTGTTTCTTTAATTCTTTTATAAATCCTGATCCAACAAGTAGATCATAAAGTTTATACAAATCTTCTTTTTGTTTATCAGTAAAAGATAGATTCGTATAATTAAAAACTATTGCTAAATCCATATACATATGGAAAGCAAATTCATTCAAAAATTCATTATTAAAATCAATGACTTGTTGAATGACCGACTAAGCAATATCCATTCTCTCTTTTATTGAAAGATACTATTTTACTTCAATAACCTAATCATTATATTGCCAACTTTTTATTTCCGAATTTTTCTAAAGGGAGAGTTTTGTAAAAGCTATTTTCGCCACGTTCTCACTTCCTTTAACTTTATATTTTAAAAATTTTGTCGGAGCAAATTTTTTAATTGTTATTCTCTATAAATATATTATAACAAAAAAATTTTCCAAAATCAAAAAATTTTTATAATATTCTACTAAATTTTAAACTAATATCACTATATAGAGATTGTTCCATAGACATAGAACCAGTTTTAGTAGAATTAAGGAATTCTCCAGATGTAAGCTTCTAATTATAATAAAGATTATATTCAATATCTTTTACCAATTCAGCGGTAGGAATAACCTTTAAAAATCCACCAGCCTATGGATTGTTAACTACCAAATACTTCGCACGACCAGCTCCAGTAATTAAATCACCTAACATACTTTCACTACTAGATTTTAAATAGCTCTATTCAACTTTTTGTTTTCCGCCAGTTAATTCATAAATAGCACGAATACGGTAAAATAATTCAGGAGAATTATGCATCCCATGATGATTAGCCATACAATTTAGCATACGAGCATATCTATATAATTTATAAGAGCTATCTCCATCGGCAACAGTCATAAACACTCTGACAGGATTTGTATGTCCCAAATGTAGTTCTTTTGTACTCAAATAGTTTTTATCAGTAAATGTAGCCTAAGATAAAGCACTAACTACTTTTTCTAGCATAGTTGCTTGTGCGGTAATAGTTATATCATAGTTTAATCCAGCATTATCTACTTTAATGGCTTTACTATCAATCTAATTCGTAGTAATATCGACTTTAGCAAAACTGCCTTCTCTAATATATTTTTGCCTACTAGTAGTACTATCGCCGCCTTTATCTATAATTTTTCCACTTTTAAAAGCAGCGGTATTTATAACTTTATTAAATTTATCAATTGTCTACTACATTACATCATTGCCAATATCCTATATTAAATTTTTATTATTTATAGCATCAAGCATACCACCAGTTCTATAAATCATATCTCCAGAATCAAAATTAATACCTTGAAAAGCAGCATTGACTGTAGTAATAAATTCATTCATAAAATCTTCTAACATTGCACCCTAAGCCACTTTATCTGTACTGCTAGTAATTAATCCAGCTCCTTCAAATAAATGCGGATTAACTTCTTTTAAATTTAACAATAAGTTATTTAATGCAGCATCTGCTACAATATCTTCTAAAGAATAATTTTTAGAATCTACATAATTATTCTAATACTATTTAATTCCATTTAATACTTGCTCTAATAATTTAGCATCATTAGTTTCTTTTTCTAAAGTTTTATTAGGACGCATTAATTCTCTATAAGAACTTAATAAATTATCCAAATACTTAGGAGTAATTTCTTCATTTTTATATTGCCGGCCTTTTGGTTTATAATAAATTAGCTAATTTTTCTAAATATTTGTTAATTTTGTCATATTATTTTTTCTCCTTTTTCACATAATAAAAAAAAGGAGAGGGATTAACCCTCTCCTTTGATAATTTTATTAATAAGCTCATCTTCAGTGAGAGGAGCCTCTTTAGTTTTTACAGTAGCTTTGGTTTCCTTCTTTGATTCTTCAACTACAACTTTATCTTCATAAGCCTTCTCAGGACGAGGGGCGCGAGAATTAATAATCATAATTAAATATCAAAGTAGCTATCATGCTTAGAATCGTGGATAGTCTGAGTGCGATACATAGAAGCATCGGTGATTTCCTCGATAATCTGGATAGCCGCAAGAACTTTCTTAGTAGGATTGAAACGAGTAGTTCCAGGGAATGCGTCAAGAGTGAAAGTGAAAGTTGAAGGATCGCCAGTCGCAGCCATACTAAAAGTAAAGTTAGACTGAATCTTGCAGTTAGGAATTATAAACTCAGCAGGAAGATCAACGCCATCTTGAGTACGGAATAAGGTAGAAGCTTCAAGATAGAAGTTACCACCGAAGGATTCAGCAGTAATTTCAATCTGCTTAGCCTTGCTTGCTTTTTCAACATAATAGTCAAGAAGAACAACACCATTCTCAAATTTAGCAAGCTTATGAGGATCATCATCAGTCTTACCATCAGCAAGAGTATAAGCCTTAATATTATTATCAGCATTTTCAGTTATAGTCTTAATCTCAAGACCATAATAAATAGTTTCGCCCTTATTCTGAGCCTCAGTAACAGCTTCATCACTAGCTAATTCTTCATATGCCTTAGTATCTTCATTATAACGGAATTTCTTAGGTTTAGTACCAGTACGCATTACAGTAGGTAAATAAGGTTCAGTAACAGGTTCATCATTATCAACTAACATAGCATAGATGTAGTATTCACCATCACGCTTGCCATCCTTAGAAATATATTCATAAGGTAAATTAGTAGTATAAATCTGAACACTCTTTTTGTTTTCAGCTAAGACAACAGCATTAGTCTTCTCAGTCACGTGTTGCTTAATAGTGTTACTAGCTGTAGCATCAATTAAGCCAGCACCAGAAAGAATCATGAAACCTTCAGCAGAAATAAGAGCATCTTCCATAGTGAATGTTAAAGTACGGTCGCCATCCCAAGCTACTAAACGAGCATTGCCGCGTCCGCCTTGTGCATATACGGTCGTAGAAGCACCTTCAAGACTAGAAGTCTTTAATGTATCGAAATAAAGAACTGGTTCGTTCGCATAGAAAACTTTATTACCAACCTTCATAGGAGCACGAGCTTTTAATACGACATCGCATATTTCACGAACACCAAATTTCATAGGTTATTTCCTCCTTAATAAAATTTAAATTTTATTTATATAACTCGCTACAAAAATTAGTAAAGCGATTTATACAAAATTAATGAATGTTTTTCATCCAATTGTCAGGTTTTTTATCTGACTTAGCTCCTGCTAATCTACTCCTTACATCAATATCCCAATTGGTATAAAGAGAAAATCTTTCTATTAAATCGTATAACTAATACAATGTTAAATTCATACAATCTTCTAATGACATTGAATCTAATCCAATAGTCAATGTAGAAACGTATTGGCTCAAAATGCTTGAATCGGTAACCCCTTTAAGTTCAGCGACCCTTTGACGCCCTTTCATTAATTTATTAGCTATTTCTTGAGCTTTTTTATTAGCAGGATTATAATTATCTTGCCCATTTTTATTAGTATCAAAACAAAAAATTTGTCTTGCTACCTACTAAAATAATTCAAAGTTATCATTATCAATATTAATCTAAATGTCACTCTCATTATACTAAATAACAATAGATCTAGGAGTAAATGTAGACTTTGAATTTGGGAATAGTAATGATAGAACCTATTGCGTAGCTTTACGGCGTTCGCTATTATCTTTCTATAACATTACCATCATAAATATCTAAAAATTGGTAGTAGTATCCAAATCATTCTTGTCCTGATTTGTTATACTATTTTTATTAATACAAAGACACTGAGCACCAGTAAAAAATTCTTTTTCGCCAATTAATGCTATTTCCTTTATCTTAGGCTAATGAAGAGTTAATGGAATTTCTGGAACAGGTAAATCTGTTCCGCACATTAAACTAAGTTTATAATCCATCAATTCATTTTAGGCATTTTAAAATAATCCTCGATAAACATTTGTTCATCAGCAGGATTTGGCATATATTTTTTATCTTCTCCTCCGTGTATTGTATCATATAATAAACAAAGTCCAGCAAATTCATCAGTTAATATAATTTGCTATGCTCCGACGAAATTAAGTTGCCCAATTCCAGTTAAATGTTTTTTATCTAACATACTATCAAGTTCAGCAGCAATTCTATAAGGTCTTAACTAAAATGAATCTGCCAATTGCCACTAATCATAGTGACAAATAATATCAAATTCAATAGTATTATCCCTAAATTCAGGATTATCTCCATTAGGAGTAAAATTATCAAAACTAATAACAATATAATTTAAAACATCTTTATCTATATATAATTTTGGTAAATTCCTTATATTCTTGCCAAACATTTTTACGAAATTCTAATCACTTACTTCTGGTCTTTTTAGTGCATCAGGGGTAGTGTAATAAAGTAATTTACGCAAGCGTTGATTCGCGGCCATACGATCAACTATAATTCTCATATCTTTTTCTTGGGCTAAAAATGCTGACTCTGGATTTTTTACATTATCAATTTTCATTCTCCGATTTCTCCTTCATCTTTAAAATAAAGATTCAACTACAATAGTTTTACATTCTGGCCCATAGAATAAATCAAACTAACCACAATATGTAGTTTCCCATCGTAATTTTAAAGTATTTGTTTCTTCATTTACTTTAACTGTTAATGGTAATTTCTTATCCCAAGTCCATTTGCCAGATTTAATTCCATCATACTTATATTCATATACTACTTTTGGCTTAATAAAAGTATCACCTATAATACCATTTTCTTTACCCTAATTAGGATCTTGAATTGGCTATATTAAACCATTGACAATACCATTATCAATATCATCAGCAGTTTCATTAGAATAATATTCAACAGCATTAATTTCAATTATCCCAGGAGTAGAATATAAGTCAGTAGCTTCAATACGCCAACATGTTTTGTTGGGATCATTCTATAAATAAAATTTATTATAACGTTGACATAATTTTACATTATCATCATTATAAGGTAATAATATATTTAAAGAATGATTGGGTGTATCTACACTAATTTCATGCTTTTGGATATAATTAATTTTAGTTTCAACAGGACCACGCAAAGCAACATAAGTTTTATGATAATTTTTATTTTCATCTTCCCAGGCAATTTCATAAGAACAACGTCTTATATTACCACGAAAATAAGCTAATTCAGTTAAATCCTATAAATAAATTAACCAATAAGTATTTGTACCCAGCCACTAAAAAATATCTCCAGTCTTAAAATTACTTTCAAACCCAATTGAAATAATTTTTTCATCATAATCCTATTTTATTTTATCAGGATTAATTAATGCACGGCGTTCGATAGTATCTTTATCATCATATAATTTTTTTACCAAAGCAGCTTGATAAGAATAAAGTAAAGCTCTACTTAATGTTTTACGTTTATCTCTTATCATTCGTTCTTGTTGACCTGTTACTCCATCACCATATAGATATCTTGTAAGCATATTGGCTTTTGGAATACGATTATACATTGCATCTAAATATTCATTTTTATTCAATGTGAAGCCCCCTTAATAAAGTAATAGCTTCAAACACTGTCTTTCTATAAATAGGAAATTCAATTTCAATATTTTTTAGTCCTTCTAATTTGCTTAAAAGAATTAAATACTAGCTATCGTTAAAAATTTGCCCAAGACCAGTTAATTCAATAATTACAGTATTTAACTAAGATAACCAATCTTCTTCATTTTCACGCATAGGAATTAATTTCCATATCTAATTAGTTAATCTATTAATATTAGTATTAATTAAATTATTATCTATATCAAAATTATATTTAGTCATCAAGGGCACTTACCTCCCTTAGAACAGACCAATTAGATTTAATATATCCATTATCATCAGTTTTACGACGCTTATATAATCTCTACATATGAAAAGCCTAACGTCTTACTTCTGTTCTCAATGATAACAATTTCTACATATGATTCGCCTATGAAGTAAATTTAAAATCTGTACCAGAATATTTCATTCTTGTTACTTCAATAGATGCCAATTGACGTTCTACCCAAGCTTCAACCATAATCAAAGCCAAGATATTAATTTCTTCATCATCCAAATCGGCATTAAAATAGGAGGTATTTTCTTCAGAAAATATCTCCTAAAAAGCATTATCTATATCAATATTACTGCCAGTTACTTCTTCAGATAAATCTCCACCTAATGGTATATCAATATTTCCACCATCAATTTCTCCTTTTATAAAATCAGGAGTATCTTCATCAACTAAAACATAATCTAATCGTTTACGCGGAAATTCGAATCCAGGGATGCTATCAATAAGTAATTGACGTAAATCTAAAAATGTATCACGAGGAGTAAGTTCTAAATACATATCATCTGTTACTTTACCTAAAAAGCGTTCATAAATCTTATAAAAATATGTCATATAAAACCCTCCTTATTTATAATTAACCTTCTTTTACAACGTTATAACGAGGAGCAGTTCTACGGCCAGGAGGCGTTGTAGGCTTAGTTTCGGTCTTTACTCTACGTTCAGGAGCTTTTGGAGTAATTTGCTCATCATCTGCAGCTTCAGCTTCCTTATTGGCTAATGCTCGATCAAGATCAAATCCAGTCTTATCCTTAAGAGCTTTACGCTTATTGTAATCACTCATAGGAAGAGATACAGCATAACTCTTAATCATATCAATAACTCCAATAGGAGCAAAATCAAGACAGTCAAGGAATTCATCAAGAGTTCCTTCAGTAAGAAGCTTAATAACTCCAGCGTCATCTAAATAATATTCAGGTTCTGTATGAATACCTAATTCTTCTGTAGTTTCAGTATCCACAATCTTTAAGAAATTTTCCATTAAAGTGCGGCCTCCGCTAAGATAGGCAAGCTTCTCTAATTCCTCAAAGGGAATCTTCTTAGTTTCTCCAGGTGTAAATTCTCTGCGAATGCCTTCTTCAGGAATATTATAAACAACTACTCCAGCACTTCTATTAGTAACCATTAAAATTTTTTTATTCATTATTTTATTCTCCTTTTACTCATAAAACAAAATAGGGGAGAAGGGGATTTCCCCATTCTCCCCTAAAAATATTATATATTAATTTTTAGTTAATATCAATTACGGCTTATCTTCATTACCGCCATCAATAGTATCATGAGAACCAGTAATCTGACCAGCATAGTCACGGACCTTACCAGTTACACCATCAAGATGCCATGTCTTCATATCACCAAGAAGTTCAGTATCACAATAGCAGCAGATGTTATTAGCTAACATAGCAATAACTCCAACCTTCTTATAAACCTGAATTTCACGGCTACGATCATAATTGGTATATTCATCAACAATGGTATTGCCTTCCATAGCAACCTTTATAGGCTTACTATCAGCACCAGTAGGAATAATCCAAGCATAACCTGGGTCGATAACTTTCTTTTCATTAGTAGCATCTTCAAAGCCCTGCTCAAGAATAACAACTTTATAGCCCTTATAGGAAGCAAGACGACCAGTATTCCAAAGCTCATTTTTCATAGCTTCAGTATAACGCCAAGCATCCTTCGGAATCATACGAACAGCAAATTCATAAGTGCAATAAATAGTAGGAGTACCATAAGCAGAAGCAATCATAAGTAACTTATCAAAACCGGGTTCATCAAAACCATTAGCAACTAAACGGTTAGCAGGAGGTAGCTGGTTGATAGAAGCCTTTAAAGCACCAGCCATCTCTTTATAGATAAGTTCATCCATACCTTCCATGACAATCTGGGTGACAACACCAAAATCGACACGACCATCGAGGAATTCCTCAAAACCAATCTGAGCAGCTCCGCCAATAGCACTTGTACGGACTTCAAAGCTTTCTTCAGTCTTACCAAGCTTGAATACTTCATAGATGCCAGCTAGGCCGACACGAGTGATGAATTGCTTTGCACGAGTATTGTTGCTGAACTTTCTACGGAAAATAGGCTTGTCGCCCTGTCTAAATGTCTTAACTTCAGCAAACTGATTATATTGCTCTTCAACTTTCTTAGGAAGAACTTCATCAATAGTTTCCTCAATCATTGAGAAAATAAGGTTCTTATTTTCACGGTATAAAGAATAAGTTCCAGCAAGTTCATTTAATTCTCTGCGGAGAGTTTCATTAAGAGCATCATAAGAAAGACTTTCACCATTAAAGCTGTAAGCAGTAGGAGTAGAAGGATCAGCCTTAGCGACAGTCTTCATTAATTGAACAAGATTTTTTCTATCTAACATTTTTCTTCTCTCCTTTCTTACGCGATTCGCATAATCTTAACGCCCTTCTGATGATCAGGCATTTCATAAACCTTGACAACCTACCATTGGATAGAGCCATCACCAGATTTAGAAAGCATACCATCAGCAGCACGAGGACTTAAAATATCGCCAACTGCAAGAGTGGCTTCTGCGATAGTATTAGTTGTAAAAATATCACCAACATTGGTCTTGAAAACACGAGGAACCATATTAGTGCCAGCAGGCATTCTACGGGCCTCATAAGGACCATCAAAATGTAAAGGATCTTCTTCATAGAAGAGTTCACGAATATCAGGACCAGCAGTAACATCATCATACTCATAAGTATGTTGTACACCCTGGCTATCTGTAATAGTAATAGAAGTATTACCTTCGGCATCCTTACCATTTAAATAACGAGCCTAGCGTGTACCAATCTCCTGCTTGCCATCATAGGGGCTGTAATAACGAGCCTGATAATCATCTTTGCGCATAGCAAATTCGCAATCAGCTTGTTCCTCACGATAAAGTTTAATTTCATTATAAACTAACATCCATTCGCCCTTGCCAGTGAAATTAACTTCACCAAGCTCACCAGCAGCATAGTCATACTTAACAAACTGGCCATTTTCAAGAAGCTGGATATTTCTGTTAGCAGGTAATTGAGCATAAATCTGACCAGTGCGCTGAGCACTTAAATGATTAGGCTCAACCTGACCATAGCCATATTCAACGTAGCCGCCCTTAACAGCAGATACGCCGCTTAGGTCTTTAAGCATATCTTTTAAAAGCATTAGGTTTTCCTCCTTAAAAATTTATTATTCCATAGTTTTCGCAACATCCTATACTGCCTTAATCCAAGCAGGAATGCTATCTTCATTTACATCATTATTAATATTATATGTAAGTGGGTCATTTTCTTTCTTTTCATTAGTATCGAAACTGACCTTATTGCGAACACAGATAATAGAAAGCTTTGCTTCAATATCATCTAATGAATAAGTATCAATATTAGCAATAACATCTTTCTTATCATCATCAGATAACATATAGAAACTATTAATCATTTCTTGCTTCTTTTCTCTTTCAGCTTCAGTCTTGAACTGAGTTAAAGAAGCAAGTTCTTGTTCGAGCTGTGCTTGCTTTTCAACCAATTCATTATATTTAGTCTCAAGTGCGGCATACTCATCTTTTAATAAACCATATTCAACTACATCTTCTAAAGAGTACTTAGCTTTCTTTTTCTTTTTTTCCTCTTCATCATCCTTAGTTGACTTTCCTTCTTCATCAGAAGTATCAGTAGGTTTATTTTCGGTAGTGTCCTTCTTTTCGCCATCTTTTGGCTATTCTTTAGAAGGATCTTCCTTATTATTATCATTATTCTCTTTATTGTCTTTATCTTTTTCGTCCTTTTTTTTCGCAAATTCTGCAACTTTTTCAGGATCGAATTGAGGATTATCAGAAACAGAATAATCAGTTAATTCAGAAACTTCGCCAGGAGTGAAAGTATCATTCTCCATAGAAAAATCTAAACGAACGAACTTATCATCTTCCTTGACAATAGCAAATAAATTACCATTATCTTCGCAAACTTCTTCAATCATTGCATTACCTGCTCCGAAGCCCTTAATATAAGAATAAAGAGAAGTCCAAATGGAATCACCAATCTCCACATTATATCTTGTGAACACTTTTGTTCCTCCTTTACCTTCTAATAATTCTTTTAAATCTTTCATCATAGAGAATAATTGCTCATTAAATTTATCACTAAATGAGAAATGCATCGTAGGAGCAGTAATATTAGCTCCTTCAAAGCAAGGTTCACAATCTTCTCCAAGAATACAAAGTTTCTTAATTATCGCTTCATTTATAATAAAAAATTCGGGCATTCCATTCTTATCTTTCGACCAATACGCATTAATTTTTTTATCATCTAATTCCATAGATTGATTATTGCCTTTTTCAATAATACGTTTACTTTCTGGATAAATATCTGTCCAGATATAGCCTTCAGTCATTAAATATTCATGCTCGTTTTTTCCATCATCTAAGAATTTCTAAAACCAAACTTTTGCCCCTAAGTCTACAAAGCCATAAGGAACAGTAGTGTCTTTTATATCAAATTTACCATTAGAAATATCAATTACACGATTATGTTCTTCATAATCTCCATTAGCTTCATTGTAATAACCAACAATTGGGCTACCTGGTAAGCTCTATGCTAAATCTTTAGCAACTTCTTTTGTTATAACACTTCTATTGCGGTTTGGTTTATCACCAACATAACAAACTTTAATCTAACATTTAGAAATTAAAGGATTGATTTTAGTGATATTAATAAACTCAACAGGAGTATCTAACTTAACACTTGTATGTTTCACTATAAATCCTCCTTATTTACCAGCAGCTTGACGATTAGCGATTGTTTTTTCACTCTTTTCATCATTAGCTTTTTCTGGTCGGCCACCCTCTTTAGTTTCTGTTTTCACAGTAGCATTTCCACTTGTTTTATTTTGAGAAGTGTTAGAACCATTCTAATCTTTTTTACCCAAAATATCTTCACCATTTAATGTAGAACTCATAAGAGGAGGTATCATAATTTCACTTAAATGTAAAACTTCGTTTTCAAAATGAGCTGTATTAAGAATAAAACTCTATGATTGTCCAAGAGCAATCTAAGGTAACATTTTAGAGAAACCAATCTAAGTTTGCTCTTTATACATCTTAGATAAATCTTTATAATTATACTATGTAGTTTCTAACATATAGAATTTATAATTATATTTTTTCTAAACATTCAGGACTGATAATATTCTATCAAAAAATATGTTGAATTGCAAAATTAAATTACGCATGGTAGATTCATCATCTAAGATAGACTTTTCTAGAGCGATATTACCATCTGTATTAAACAAATTGCGCGAAACGCCAAATGCATTATATACAGTTCGTTCAACACGCTCTAATTCATCTGTAGTAGCAGAAGTATTTTTATCAGAAGTATCAATAGCATCTACATCAGCAAAAGTAGTTAATACATCAACACCTACTGCTCTACGAAGCATTTCAACAGCATTATTATGAATATCACGAGCTTCATCAATATCAAAAATCAAATCACCATTTTTATCAAGCGGTAATTTCTAAACTAAAATTTTTAACAATTTTTGCATTTGCTTGCGGCGGTCTAAATCTTGTGCAGCATCCAAATCTAAAATTGCAGGAATAGCATTTACAAATAATGGAATATCATTAGTACCATTTAAAGAAAATTTAACAGTGCTTTGTGGATCTAATAAATACCAACTACCAGTATTATCACCAGCTACATCAGGTAAAAGTTTACCAGCTTTATAGAGACGATAACCTATTGTAAATTCATCAGGGAATAATTTTAATACTCTATTACGATAATTAGTATCCACAAAAGTATCAAAATATCTCATATCAAATTCAATAGCAGGTAAATTACCTACTGAATATCTCGAACGGCAATAATCAATAGGAAGCTGCTATAGAATTAAGCCAGTACTTGATGGAACAATATAGGCATAATAAGCTCCACATTTAATTACTTCAAGAGCCATATCTCCACAAATTTTCTTAATATAAGAATTATCTAAATAATTTAAAATTCGCCAGAAATCTTTTACTGCTTTTGTTTCATTAATATCTTTAACAGCAGAACCATCAGTATTATTAGACTAAATAGCAATAGCCCAATCATAACGATACATATTTGCAAAATAATTACATACTCTTTGATAAATACCACTTACTCTAAAAAAGAAACGTGATATTCTTCGCAATTCTTGAACATCATTACGAATTAAAGCATCCATAACCATAGGCTTAGTGTAAATACGTTCACGACTATATTTTTCATTGCGGCGACCATAAGTATCCCATTTAAAAGACCCAAGATTTAAAACAGCATCATCTAATGTCTTAACACCGACTTTAATTTTTTTATATTCATTGGGGCCAACTGTAGAATATTCACGTGTCCCTCCAGTTATGTCAAAACCTTTTTTATGTATCTATTCATTTCTGGTTAATTCTTCCTTTTCTAATTCCATACTTCACCTTCTTTCAATTAATATCCAGCTTTTCGCATTATATAATCATAAGAAATTAAATTTTCTTCTGTATAAGGAATTTCTATTAAATGTAAATTATGTAAAGCACAGAATCTACGTTTTTGATTATCATTATATTGCTATTGGTATAATCCGCGTTTTCCGCCAAATTTATTGCTGGCTTCATAATGCTATTTACCTTGATATTCAATTAAAAAATCAATATTATTATCATCATCAAATATTACAAAATCAAAACGTAAAGGACGACCATTATGTGTTTTTAAATCTGGAAATATATATTCCATCTTAAAATTCAGGCCGGCTTCCTCTAAGATTTCTCTAATCTTAATTTCCGCACGACTGGCATCCATATATTAAGTCTCCTTTCTTATCTACAAATAAATTCCTCTTATTATTCTTTTAAAAATTAATTTAAAAGAATAATAAGAGTTGCCCGGCTTAATTCATAAACATCCAATCAGCAGCCCGGAATTTTTTCTTCTTTTTATCTTCTTCTACTTTTTTTATATAATACAATCCATACTCTAATGCAGAAAATTTATCTTTTTTAATACTTTTATTAGCTTGTTTCAAAATTATATTTAAACCTTCATTTTCTTCACGCAGATTCATAATTTCTTCGCGCAATGAAGTAGTTAAACTAAATGGTCTTAAATAATCAGACCGTGCTTCTGTAGTCATATTCTAACCCACTTTAGTAGTTAATAATTTCTATTTAGCAGTTCGTTCATCAATTAAAAATTTAATCTTACCAGAATTTAACACTGACTAAGTAATACTATGTGCTTCAGTATTAATTGGTGCATTAGCTTTCATTAAATATAATACATCTAATTCTGTACTATTGGTTTTATATTTTTTATATTCTTGAACTGCATCATCCTGAGTCCCACCATAAACTCCAAAATCAGGAATCACTTCAGAAGTTTCAGGATTAATCTATGGCTTAACCATAAAATCTACTAAACCAACACCAAGTCCATTAGCATCTATTACAATTCTTCGAGCTTTATATTTATAATATAATTTTTTAAGTTTAATAGCCTAGTCTTCAAAATGTGTATCATTCATAGTATAAATATTAACTAAACTTTTAATCGGCTCGCCATGTGGTTGTGGCGTTACTTTAAATACACAGACAACAGTATCGCATCCTTTACGACCTACGTCAACACTTAATATATAATAAGATAATTTACTTGAACGGCCAGAAGCTTCATATTCAGGCTAATTCAATATTCTATTCCTATTAAATATTTCTGCATTAAAGAAAGCGTCTTCAACAGTGCCAGACCAGATTGATTCATATTCACGTTCAAAAGAAGCTTCATTATAAGTTCCTTCATTTTTCTGGTCAGTAATAAATGTCTTCTGTTGTAATCCAACAGCAACAGGAGTTCGCCAAGTTCCACCTAATACCATACATCTATCAGGCTATGTAATCATACGAACTAATAAACCAATTAATCTATCATAAGGATATGTATTTTTATAGCCAGCAGTAGTAATATAAATCTATGATTTATTTACTGCTTCCTCCTCATGAGTCGTACCATCTTTAGCTCTACGAGGAATAGCCATAACTGGTATAATAACTTCACGCAAAATCTAATCATCAATACCTACACATTCTTCCATTAGGCCGCCATGACGACGCTAACCACGAGTACTTTCTCTTGCAGCTAAATTATCAAGTACAGAGCCATTCTTAAAGACATAACGTACTTTATCTTTACTCTCTTGGCTCTTACCTCGGCCCCAATCAATTTCGCGTTTAAAACTTGGTATTAAATCACAAATTTCATTAACTTTATCATGTAGAATACTCGCACCTTGTTCCTTACCTCCAGAAGTAACAAATAGATGAACGCCAGGGTAAAGAATACATCTAACCATTAATGCCATGACTGATAAGAATGATTTAGAATAAGCACGAGGGAAAACTGCATAAACATATTGATAGCGCATTACACATCTTAAAAAAACACGCTAATAGAAGAAAAATTTAAATTCTCCTTCTTTCTATTCTGTGCGTGTTCCTCGCACTAAAAAATCAACAAATAAATCTGGATATTCACGCCAAAAGGCAGTATATTTACGAATGACTGGCATTACAGCATTAATACGTTCTTCAGAAATACCTATTTTTTTTCTACTTGTAGATAGATCAAGTAAATCTTGTAACGCCATTAATCTTCCCTATCAGAGAAAGCATCTATATCTAACTCTATCTCATTATCCAAAAATTCGCTAAAGTCTTCAATATCTTTATCTTCTAAAGTTTTTTCAATGTCTTCAATGGACATATCAACGTCATCGACGATTGTGTCTTCAACGTTTTCTTTAGCCTCTTCATCTTCTTTAGCGTTTTGCTTTAATGCCTAATCAATCATATTGCCAAGATTAGTTTCTCGTTCAATTAAAGTGCGTGTATATTTTTGCATATCTTTAATTGTCAAATCTACTTTATCATTTGGAGTATCAACATAATATCTTTCAATATAACCTTGTTTTTCACACATTTCTATTAATTCACCAACAGAATCAACAAAATCGCCAGATTCTTCTTTATTCTAAGCCGCAGTAAATTTGCCCGATTTCATTAAAGAGTCATACATTTTAATCATCTTTTGGGCGCCGTCTACATCACCTATATCTAATAACTAATTAGATTTTAATGATGTCTTACAAGCAAGTTTTAATGTATCAATATGTCCTGCGGACTAAATATCATAAGACTACATCATTTCATTAAATAATTGCTCTAAACGCACCCACTCGTCAGGACTATAACCTTTTCCCCATTTTAAATAAAGATATCGTTTATCTTCATCTGTCAGCTCAGCACCTAAATCAGGAACATCGAAATCTAACTTATCTTTAAAATAATCTTCTGTAGAATTCCCAAAATCTAAAGGGGGAGGCGCAGGAGGAGGCGGCTCTTTTAATTCTTCTGATGGTAAAGTAAATGAAGCACGTTGAATGGCAGTAGTAATATCTTGAATATCATATCCCTATTGCTTCATTGTTTCTTCTATTTTTTTATTTTGTAAGTCTTGCAAGAACTGACTATCTTTCCATCTATAATCTTTCCATTGATTTAATTTCATTGCAGAGAGATAACGACCTAATATTGTCATTCCAGTGACTTTCGTTTTATCCTTCGCAAATTTACCCATTAACTAATTCCACTATTCAGGAATGTAAGGAACATCACATTCTTGCAATATCCATAGATAAGTATCCGGATTCCAATTATCTACATGCATTGTTATACATTTTTTACATTTTGGTAATTTACCATCATTAGGATATTTATCTAAATTATTAGATGTATAAAACTAAGTTCCATCCATAGTTTTATTACATTTTTCGCAATAATATTGTTTACCTTCGCTAGACAATAAATATTTCTCCTTTCTTTAGGATTTCATTTTTTCTTTACGAGAACTATTTCGGCATTTTTTACATATACTATAAAATCCATCTTTACTTGTTTTGTTATAGGAAAAATATTTATTATGAGCTAATTTAATTTGCCCACATCTACTACATTTTTTATATTTACCTTTTTCTTGAGTTGTGTAATACCAATCTAAATATTTATCAACAGCTTTATCAGCAATAAGTTTTGGTATTTTATTGCGAAATAAACTTGATATATATTCTAAACTATGAGTAATATTAAATTCTTCTTGTAAAATTTTTTGAATTTCTATATTTTGTAATCCATCAATTTTACATTCTACAATACGCATTAACATAGGATAATCCGCTAAGGCTTCATCGCAAATATTCTCAAAATCATAAATAAGATACCAAGTATCGTCTTCGAAACGATCCCAACTATCTTCTTTTAATCGAGAATAATTACATAAAATGCAAGAACAAATTTCAGGATTCATTAATGAGATTCCTTCTGGAATTGGATATCCATCATCATCAAATATTTTTACATCTTCATCTAATTTAATTTTGTATTTAGATCTTGTAAGTTTTACTGGCACTATTGGTTTTCGATAAGCATTTTTAATAATATATTGATCTTTGCGCATTTCTATTAATGCTTTTTTTATAGTAAAAGCATCTTTACCATTTACTACTTTCATTTTTGCTTCCCAAGTTGTAATAGTGTCTTTTAATTGTTTTAAGCTAGGAATTTCTTCTAAATCTTTTTTTGTAATTGTAACTTTTGGCTAAAATATCATATTTTTATCACTATTAATTAAATTATATATACCATCTTCACCATTCTCTAACTGGGAAACAAGTCCTTCGAAAGAAGTTTCACGTTTATTAACTGTCATTAATCTATTATCAGTTAATATTTTCTTTTCTTTTTTTTCTTGTTTCTCCATACATAGAATTAGATAATCTGCGAGGATTTCTAAATACTTTTCATTGGGATTTGGATTTTCCTCTAAAATTTTTTTTACTAATTCATTTCGTTCTTCAGGAGTTTCAAGAGTATAATCTAATTTTATCAAGATTATTACCTCCAATCCTTCTAAAAAAATTATAGCACAAAAAATTTGCAAAGTCAACCATGGCCAAAAATTTTTATGGTATTTGGTAAAAAAATTATGTAAAATGTAAAATTGACAATTATAAAAATTTTTTATATAATATTTATATAAAATTAAAGGAGATAATTTTATGAGAAAACCTCGTGGTATTTTAGGTAGTATGGCCTCTAAAGCTAAACGTAGAGCAACTAATAGTGCAACCAGAGCTGTTTATCAACTTATGTGGGGCGAAAACCCTAAACAGCAGGGAGCTTATAATCCTGTTAAAGAACGTAAGAAAAAGTAAATATATTATATTTAAAAATTGAGGGAAGTGATTTAATGAAGTTTGTCCATGGGCTTCTTTTAGGTACTGGGGCGGCATTTGGTTTAGGATGTGCGGCCAGATTTATTTATGATAAAATTATTGAAGCAAAAATCTATAAAGATTATACTAAAGCCCTTGAAGATTTTATGACTTTTAAAAGCGATAAAAAATATATCGAATATAATAAAGGGCTAGAAGAAAAATATATTGGACCTGGAATAGTCCATGTCATTAAAAATAAAAAAGATTTAATGTCGATTGATTTATCTAAATATGAAGAAGAAGGAGATCCAATCGGTATTACTCTTGGTTCTAAAATTGTAGATAAAGAAGACCAGTATATTATACCTGAAGTAGAAGTTTATAAATTTAAAAATGGATGTATTAATTATCGCTTTCATCAAGAACGAGGAGTAATTGACCCTAATGAAGGTATTGTTCCTTTTAATTAATTTGTGTTAAGATTTTGTTAAGAAAAATTTTGACAAAAAACAAAAAATTTTATAAAATAAATTATAAAATTTTGTGGGATGGCTCGCACTCTCCCAATTAAAAAGAAAGGAGTGAGTTTAATGCTGAAAACAGCTTATACAAGAAAACTCGATACAGTTGGACGTTTAATGATTCCCTCTAAGCTTCGTGAAGAATTGCATATGGTAAATGGTCATAATTATGAATTTTATATTGACGAAGTAGATGGTAAAACTTTTTTATGTATTGAATGTCCTGAAGCCAGTGATGCAGTAGCTCTTGCAAAAGAAACGTTAGAATAGAATGGATATCGAGTAATTAAGGAATAAAATTAAAGCGGGAAAATATTTTCCCGCTTATTTTTTTTATTATATAATTAAAATTATGATCGTTATTTGAAATTGAAATATTATTATCGTTTTCTGAAATTAAAATTGAGTTTAGAAATTATTTTTCCAGGCAGGAAGATATTTCCATTTTTTCCATTTTTTTTACACGGAACCCACCCCCCCAGTATCTGGAAAACTTCACTTGACTAAAGAGGTAAAGTCTATCATCATTCTTTACATGAGTAAAGTATTACAGTACGTTAGAACCCCTTAACTATTTTACCATTTTATTTCCATTTCAAGTCCCCGATATTTTTTTTGATTTTTGAAAAATAGTTGTTGACAAGTTTGCACCTATGTGCTATTCTATAATCAGAAATTGACACGGGGCAACGCAAAGCAGGCCGAAAGGCAAGCGAAAAAAAATCAAGATTTTTTCAAAAAAACTCTTGACAAGCGGAAAGTCCTGTGGTACAATTAAGACAGTCAAGAGGACAGAGACAAGATCCACAGCAAGTCCTCTTGCGTGACGTAAAATAACCGGAAAGAGGCCGGAGCACCGAGCGGCGTTGAACCTTGAAAACTGAATGTAAGCCGAGCGTCTGCACCGCACAGTGGACGCAATGGTAGAACATGGAAAGTGCGGTGCAAGCGGTAGGGCTGTCCATCGCCTACGGCAGATAGCACCACGGACAGGTGACAACTAACAGTCAAATAATATGTAAAGGATTGGTAAAACCATGAGCATTATAAAAATCTTCACAAGCAAGGAAGACAAGGAAAAAGCAATCAAG
>CAMELE010000018.1 GCA_945923475.1 uncultured Mollicutes bacterium | reverse complement strand
ACAGGCCCTTATAGGGGAGCCTGAATACCACCCGTTGAACGGGTGGATTGTTATTTTGCCTTCTATTCGTTTATAATATATAAAAGGGGTTGGTTTTATGTTTGAAAGAGAAATTGAATATATGAAAGAATTCCTTCATAACAATGCTGGTAATGATTCAAGAAGAAAAGAAGAAACATTTAGGAAACGAGACCTTCATGTGCAAAATGTACTTGGATGGGCAAAAAGGATTTATAATGAACTAGATGAAACGCTTCAAAAGAAGATAGATGTTAAATCATTGTATTTAGCTTGCTTATTCCACGACATTGGTTACGGATTTGAGGAATATAAAAACTCACATCCATTACAAAGCGGTGATATTTGGCTAAAGTATGCAAATGGTAAATATGATGATAATACAATTAACTTCGTTTATTTTTTAATATCAAGGCATTCTAATAAGGAGCTATTTAAAGATAACACTACACCATTAGAATTGATTATATTAATGGAATCTGATTGGCTAGATGAAGAAGGATCAATGTCAATATGCTGGGACTTAATGGTTGAAGGACAAAAAAATCCCCAAAGCTATAGCAATGGTTTAGCTAGAATAAAGAAATATTCATCTCATATTTTAACTAAAAATCCTATGGTAACAGCTCCTGCTAAAAAGTATTGGACTCATAAACAAGAGTTTGTAACTAATTTTATTAAGGAACTAGAATTTGACTTATTTATATAAATCTAGATTAATATAAATTTAATACACCGAATGAAAACGCTTTTATTTCGCGACTAATACGATTTAAGAGCAACTTTTTAGTAAATATTGCAATAAAATTCGAAAAAACTATTGAATTTATGCATTTAAAGCGTTATAATGTACACAATTCAAGATTTATTTAGTTTTGAATTAGTGGGATATATATAGAGGTGGAATATAATGAAGAAAAAGAAATTATTAGTATTGAGTGCTCTTGCACTATCCGGTGTTGCAGTAGCAAGTCTTGCATCATGTAGCGGTGTCGATACTCCTACTACATCAGAAGTACAAAAAGAAGTATCTTCAATTTCGGTATCTGGTGGTAAAAATGTATTTGCTGTAGGAGACTCATTTAGTAAAGGAGCATTAGTAGTTACAGCTTCTTATAGTGATGGAAGCACAGTTGATGTAACTGCAAATGCTACAGTTAATAGCAGTGCAGTTGATTTATCAAAAGCTGGTACATATACAGTAACAGTAACTTTTGAAGGTAAATCTACCACTTATTCAGTAGAAGTTAAAAATCTAGTATTAAAGAGTGTTTCTGCAACAGTTGCAAGTAAGGATTTCCATTATGGTGATTCATTAGCAGCCGCAGACTTAACAGTTAAAGCTACTTATACAAATCCTGTTGATAATACAGATTCAGAAGTAACATTATCAGCCGAGGACTATACCTTTGAGGTAAAGAATGCATCAGGTGATGTGGTTACCGTATTTAATGCTTTAGGAGAATATGATGTTACAGTTAGCTATGGAGAAAAGAGTGCGAGTGTTAAAGTAACAGCTGTTAAATATAGCTTCGATTCAGTAGAAGGTGCTATAGCATTAGCTGGTGAAAAAGAATCATTTGTTGCATCTGGTGAAATTGTAGCTGCATCTACTAGTCAATATAATCCAGATGATGAAGTAAGTAGATCAAGTGAAAATATTAATTATTTGTATGGAACTTCATATGTAAAGGTTACTGCTACATCTGATTATGGATATGGTTCATATACATATGATCCTGAATATATGGTGGCATATAAGGATGGAAATGGTGAGGATGCATGTATTACAATTGATGTACCTGAAGAAGGTCAACCATATAAATCTTATACTGAACATAACCTTGAGGCGACAAAGGGATTTGAATATGATTTATTCGGAGGAACAAATTATTCATATGGTGCAGCAGGACTTGTTAGTGCACTTTACGATCTTAAGAATGATGCAAAGGCAAGTCATTTTGCTGAAAGCGTTGGTGAATGTGCTAATTTAGAAAATGCAGCAGGCTATAAATTTAATTTAAATTATTATTATGATCGTTATGGCTCATATGTATTCTATCGCATCAACGTTGAATTTACTTTATCAGATGCTGGTTCTGTTGATAAGGTTTATGTTAAGGTAGAGGAGTTTGGAAAATATTCAAATTATTCTGATTTAGAGGCTATTCCAGCAGACGAGCAATTCACAGTAACAAAGACTACTGATGCAGATGGTGTTTCTTCTTATATAGTTGATTTTAAGGATGGAGCTTCTACTCAAAATGGTAAAACTATAACTGTTAGTCAAAGTGTCGGAGCTAAAGCAGCAGAGTCTGAATTACCATTTGATTTAAAAACTGCGTTCTATGATTCATTTGATTTAAAGATTAATGGTGAAGTTGCAGAAAGTGGAAAGGTTTATGATGTTGATCTTGATACTGGTGCAGACCCAGATGGTGGTAATAATAAGAGAATTCAATATGAATTAACTATTGATAATATCGCCCCAGAATCAGAAGTTTATTTCGATGGATTTGAAGCTACATTATTAGGTCAAACTAATTCTGGTTATGAATTATCAGGAGGTTTGAGTGATTGGTCATATGCTATGGCATCATTCTATGGAGAGTCAGGTAGTGTTACATTTAAATATGCTGGTACATATACTTTAACAGTATCATCTGCATATGTTACAAAGACATATACATTCAATGTATCTGAACAAGCTCCAGCAACTGTTGATTCAGCATTATATGATGGCGAGGGCTCTGACTTCGTTACAGCTGATACATATGAAATGTATGTAGCAAATACTCTATATATCAAAGCAAACATTGATTCAAAATTTACACAAACATATACTGCAGCATTAGCAGCAGGTACAGAAAATGCTACATTAGTAGCTGATAAGGCCCTTGAAAAGGATTGTTACAAGTTCAATGCAACAGCTCCTGGTACATATAAGGTTATCCTAACAGGTGCAATACCTGATTGTGAAGGTGGAGTAGCAGCTACAAAAGAGGTTACAATTGTTGTTAGTGCTAACCCTGAGGTTTCTAGTTTACTAACAGGAACAAAGGAAGCCGTTGTTAATGGTACAAAATATAGCGTTGTATTTACAAAAAATGCGGATACAGATTTAACTGGAAGTGTTACAATTACTGATACTACAGATTCTACTAGAACTGAAACAGCTTCATTCACATATGATGCGACAAATGGATTCACAGTTAACCATGTAAGTGGAAGTGAATTAGGATTTGATTTAGCATTATCTTCTAAATTTGCTGTTCAATTAGTAGATGCAAATGGTAACAAGTATGAACTTACAGAGCCAAAAGAAGATTCAGGTGATTCAGTATTGGTATCAGGTAAATATACAGCACCACTTATGAATGGAATGTTTACATATGTTGCAGAATTTACTGTAGAAACAAATACAACAGGAACATTAGTTGCACAAGTCGAAGGAAATAGTACTGCAACAGGAACATATACATATGTTGTAAATGGAGATGGAACAGTAACATTAACGTTGACTGAGGGAACAAATGTAGTAGGAAGTTATTCATTATTTATTGAAAATGGAGTATTAAAAGTAACAGCATTTGGAAAAACAAGCGAATTTACAAAAGAAGGTGGATCTTCTGAAGGTGGAGAAACTGAAGGAGTAACAATCCATGAAAACTTCATTGGAACATGGGTAAATGACCATAATGAACAGTTTGTAGTATCTGAAACAGGTGCAACATTATTTGGTGATACAGAAGAAATTATTTCATGCACTGAAACAACACTTGTTGTTAAAGACTCATGGACAACAACAACATTCACATATAACGAAAATGGAACAATTTCTGATCAATATGAAAATGTATGGACAAAAGAAGGTGGATCTTCTGAAGAAACACCATCAGTAGAAATTAATGCAAATTTCATTGGAACATGGACTTGTGATAACGGAAGTATAACAATTACAGCTGATACTACAGAAATTCAATTAGGAAGAAATACATTAACAATAGTAAATTGTACTGAAACTTTATTACAATGTATTGTAAATGGTGAAGCATCAAATAGATTTGCTTTCTTATATACTGCGTCTACAAATCAATTGACTGATTCAGATGGAAACCAATATACAAAAGGTGAAGACTCAAGTAGTGAATCTGTCAGCTTTTCTGGTAAATATACAGCACCATTCACATTTTTTGGTATGAATATGACTTTTGAAGCAACATTTGAAGGAAATAATGTTACAATATGCATTCCTGAAAACAGTTCAAAGAATGGAAAATATTCATATGAGGTTGGTTCTGACGGAACTATTACTTTATCATTTGTAGAAGGATCAGATGTTGTTGGTAATCATAAGTTACTAATCCAAGGCGATAAGTTATGTTTAAACGTATTTGGTAATGGTACAATAGTTGAATTTACAAAAGAAGGTGGTTCTTCTGAGGAAACACCTGCAGTAGAAATCAATGCAAACTTTATTGGAACATGGACATCAAGCTTTGAAGATGTAATTATTGTAGAAGAGGGTAATTCAACTGTTGTAGCTGAAGGAAAAAGCTTAAATGTATATGGTTGTGATGAAACTACACTTATTTTAACAGATGGGTATTATACATATATGTATACATATAACGCTTCTACAGGAACTATTACTGATAGAAACGGTACAGTTTATACTAAATCTTCAAGCGAAGGAGCTTTTTCTGGTAAATATACAGCACAATTTAAATTTGCTAGTATGAATATGACTTTTGAAGCAACATTTGATGGAAATAATGTTACAATATGCATTCCTGAAATCAGCTCAAAGAGTGGAAAATATTCATATGAGGTAGGTTCTGACGGAACTATTACTTTAACATTAATAGAAGGAACAGATACTGCTGGAAAGCATAAGATAGAACTTCAAGACGGAAAACTATACCTAAATGTATTCGGAAATGGAACTTTAGTTGAATTAACAAAGTAAATTTACTAACGAAATAAAATTAATGATCAAAACATAATTATATTTCATAAATAGCATAAAAGACCGATAAAATGGTCTTTTATGCTTAATAATTAATTTTCTTAAAATAAACGAAATAAAATTTCATAAATAACAATAATATTGTTAAAAAATGTAATTTCATTGACATTTTTTAGCATTTGATATAAGATTACTAATGTATGTTTATTAGAAAAGATTAGCAATAAACCAAGCAAGGAGGTTTTGCTATGAGTGAAGGATTTAACGCTTTTAAAAAGCGTATAATAAAAGAACATCTAATAAAGACAACTATTATCGGAGTTTCAGGAGGGTTATCGATATTTGGCGTTCTTTTTTTGTTGAGTAAAAGAGAAATTATAAATTTAAAAATATGGCTTTTAGTATTAATAACTTTAGCCTCAGTCATTCTTATTATGTCAGCATATTATTTTATAAAAAAGCCATCTGACAAAAAAATTGCACGACGATTAGATAAAACATTTGGCTTGAATGAAAAGGTTCAAACAATGCTTGATTATAAGGATGATAATAATAATGAGATTGTTATTTTACAAAGAGAGGATACAAATCATATCTTAAAATCAATAAAGCTTTCTAGTTTAAGATTAAGTATTCATTTTGTGTTTTATATCATGCTAGTAATTGGAATTGGTTTATCAATAACTTCAGTATCAGTTCCAAAGGTTGTTCATAATTCACCAGTTGTTCCTCCAGTTGAAGTTCCTGAGACAGATATAGATAAAATAAAGAAATTAATTAAGCATGTAGAAGCGTCAGATATATATGAAGAAATGAAAACAAAATACATAGCTGAATTAAACATGCTTATTTTAGAATTGCAATCTGATGGTCTTACTAACGAACGCATAAAAACATATGTTTATACAACGATTAATAACGTGCTTTATTATATGTCTTTGAAAAATGTCAATGTAAAATACGGAAAAATATTGTATGAAACAGATGAAAAATTTTATACACCTACAATAGCTAATGTAGCAGAAACTGCATTTAACTCTTCTTTTGTTGGAAATTGGAAATGTAAGGATAATGCTAGTAGTGAAATAAAAATAACCCGCGATAAGATAACTTATTTGGGAAATGATTATGAGATTTCTTCATTTACAAATAGTTCACTAATTGGAAAAATTACTGTAAATCAAGTTACATCAAATGTTAATTTAACATTAAACTTAGACGATGGAACTATATCAGATGGAAAGTTAATATATAGCAAGTATGATGATTTTTATAGGCTTAAGGCTTTAGGAGAAGGAATATATAATTATTCTATTAATGATATTGAAAGTGTTATTAATAATATTAATGACGAGTTTGTTACAAAAGCTGCTAATTCAATTATTTTAGTAAGAGATAAATTAGCTTTAGACATAGAGATTTATAAAAGCTTGATTGAAAATAATCAAGAAAATGATGATATATATAATTCTTTAAAAACATTGTATGATTCACTTCAAAAGGCTTCAAGCGCATCAGATAGTAAAAAATTAGATATGATTACATCAGCCTTTGATGAATTATATATAGCTTTAGCTAATGTCATTCCTGAAATGCTTGAAAATCGCAATGAGGCTTGGTACATAGAGGATACTCTAAGAGAAATATTTAATCTAGGAAAAGCCAATAGAGAAGATGATTTAAGCAATGGCGGTGGAAATACCGGTAGTAATGATAACGAAGGAAATGAAGATTTTGGAAATGGTGGCTTAGGTAATGGAGACTACATCTTTGCAGCTAAGGACTATTTCTATGATTATGATAGTGGTAAGTGGATGGCATATGGTGTATTTTATAATGATTATTATTCAATTATTGATTCTTTGATTCAAGATGGAACAATATCTGAAGAAATGGCGCAATATGTAAAGGATTATTTTAACAAGCTATTAAATGGCTTAAATGAAGATAAAGATGAATAGTTAGGAGATTATTATGGAAAACATTGAAAAAGTTAAACAATTTAGCGAAACAGTAAGTGCAATTAGAAATGAGATTAGAAAAGACGTTGTTGGTCAAAATGATATAGTTGACAATGTTTTAATCGCAATTATTTCGGGAGGTAACGTATTACTTGAAGGTATTCCAGGTGTTGGAAAAACTCGTTTAGTACGTACCTTAGGTAAGGTTATGAATCTTCCGTTTTCAAGAATTCAATTTACGCCAGATTTAATGCCATCTGATGTAACTGGTACAAATGTAATAGAGAAGGATGTAAATGGAAACATGAAAATGGTTTTCCAAAAGGGACCTATTTTTGCCAATCTAGTACTAGCCGATGAAATTAACCGTGCAACTCCAAAGACTCAAGCTGCCATGCTAGAAGTAATGCAAGAGCATAAGGTTACTGTTGCAAATGAAACATATAAAATGGCTGAGCCATTCTTTGTCCTTGCAACTCAAAACCCAATTGAGCAAGATGGTACTTATCCTCTTCCTGAGGCACAAATGGACCGTTTTATGTTTAAACTAATTATGGAATATCCATCAATTCAAGAATTAAAGGATATTGTTAATATAACTCAAATTACATTAGAGGAAACTGCTTCAGCAGTAGTAGATGGCGATTTAATTCTTCAAATGCGTGAGCTTTCAAAGAATGTTCCAGTTATTGATGATGTATTAACATACGCTATGACTTTAGTTTCTAATACACATCCTGAGCTTGGTAATAGTGAAGTTGCAAAGAAGTATTTAAAGAATGGTGCTTCACCACGTGCTGGACAAGCTTTAATTACTGCTGCAAAGGTAAGATCATTAATTAATGGAAACTTTAATGTATCAATTGAAGATATCAATGCCCTTGCATATCCAGTTTTAAGACATCGTGTAAAGATTAATTATACTGCAATCAATGAGCATCTATCAGTTGATGATGTAATTGGTTTATTACTTAAGGAAACAAAAAAGGCGATAAAGTAATATATGGGTAAGTATGCAATAAATGAAGATTTTTTGCAGCAACTTGAAACCATAGAATTAATTTTAAAAAATAATGTTGCCGGATTATTCGGAGGAAATCATCAAAGTAAAAAGTTTGGATCATCCTGTGAATTTGCTGATCATAGAGAATATTTGCCAGGTGACGATATAACTAAAATTAATTGGAATTTATACGCTAGAACAGAAAACTTGTATCTAAAGCAGTATTTAGATGAAAGAAGATTAAAAACTAAAATCTATCTTGATGCTTCATTATCAATGGATTTTAATAAATCAAATAAAGCTGTTTTAGCTTTACAAATAGCTGCTGCATTTGCTTATCTATCAATTGTATTGATGGATAAAGCATCTATATATATTATTAAGGATAATAAATGCTACGAGATATTAACAGATTTAGCAAACAAGGATAGCTTTTATACTAGCATTGGTAAAATTAATGAAATTGATTTTGGTGGAGATTTTAGCTTTTCTGAAGCTATTATGCCAGAAGACGTTGGATATGGAGATGGTTTATCTATTATCGTATCTGATTTTTTAACTGATAATGATTATAAAACAGGTATTACTCGTATGATTGAGAAAAAAAGAGATGTATTATGTGTTCAATTATTATCTAAAGAAGAGATAAATCCAATGATTCGTGGAAAGATTCATTATTTTGATTCGGAATCAAGCTCTGCAGATTATCGAAAGAATGTTACAAAGGATGTAATTAAGGCCTATCGTGAGGCAGTTAATTATGTAAAAAGCGAGCTAAAAAATTATTGCTCTTCTCTTGGGGCAAATTATGTTCTTGTTCAGGATGATAAGAATATTAAGGATACATTTATTAAGATGCTTACAGAAGAGGGGGTATTGAAATGAGTTTTGTTTATCCTCTTGGTTTACTTGGATTAATTGGTATTCCAATTTTAATTATTATTTATATTATAAAAAATAAATATACTGAGCAAACAATTGCCAGTACATATTTATGGAATTTAAGTGAAAGATTTTTAAAAAATCGTAAGCCTATTTCAAAACTAAAGGGACTTATTAATTTAATACTTCAATGTCTTGCTGTATTAGTTATTTCTCTTTTAATTGCTAGACCAATCATTCATATTCCTAATTCAGCTAATGAATTTTGCTTCATTTTAGATGGATCTGGTTCTATGCTTAAGGAAAATGCTGGACAAACTAGGTTTGATAAGGCTAAGATGAAGATTAAAGAACAAATAAATAGCTCTAAAGATGGAAGTGTGTATAATTTAATCCTTGTTGGAAATGATACTCAGGTAATTTTTGAGGATTATACAGATAAGAAAAAGGCTCTTGATTTATTAGAAAAAGTAAGTAGCTCATATATTGTTAATAATTGTGCAGATTCCTTATCAGTAGCTCAAAATTATTTCAATAGTAATCCATCAATAAAAACATATTTATATACAGATAAGAATTATAGCACAAATAATATTGAACTAGTTGATGTTTCCAATAAAGAAGAAAACTATGCTCTTTATGACGCTACCTACAATATAACACCTGCTACATATGGCACTGATGGAGAAGTAATTACTGCTGCGTCAGTTGATGTTATAGGTAATGTTATTTCATATGAAAACGATAAAGATTTAAGCCTTGAATTGTATATGGATGGTAAGCTTGTTGAAACGAAAAATGTTTTATGCCTTAAAGGAGTTAAAACTCCATATTCTTTTACAGTTTATCGTTCACGATTCTCAAACTTTGAAGTAAAAATTGCTAATGAAGATTGTCTTGCATTAGATAATAGTGTTACTGTGTATAATCTTGTAGCTGAACACAATTATAAAGCACTTGTTGTAAGTAAGAATCCTTTTTATCTACTTGCTGTCTTAGAAGCGTATGGCGTAAATAATATTGAACATATAGAACCAGATAAATTCAATGTTCAATCAGGCTATGGATTATATATCTTTGATTCATGTACACCTAGTGTATTGCCATCTGATGGAACTATTTGGTTTTTTAATCAAAAGGAAAGTCTATCAGGAACCTTGTTCACTGTTAAAGATGAGGTTGAAGTAAAGGATGGCGCATTACTTGAATTAGAAAACATATATGGTGAGGAAAAGAAGCTTGTTGAAGGATTAATTGATTTACCATTGTATGTTAAATCCTATGTTTCATATGGAATTAACAAGAGATTTACAACTCTATATTCATGTCAAGGAAATCCTGTTGTGTTTAGTGGTAATACAGTAAATGGTAATCGTGAGATTGTATTTGGATTTGACTTACATAATTCAAATTTACCATTAAGCTACAATTTCTTAGTTTTATTTAATAATTTACTTGACTATTCTTTCCCAAATGTAATTGAAACATCAAACTATACATGTGGAGATGAAATTAGCATTAATGTTTTAGCTCAAGCAAAGTCAATCAGATTAGAAACACCAAATGGAAAATCTACATATTTAGATACTTCCTCAAGTGTTGTTAATTATTCTTTAACATCTGTTGGAACATATAAGCTAACAATTACATTACAGTCAAATGAAATTATGACTATTAATTTTTATTCTGGTTTCCCTCAAAAGGAAAACGAAGAGGAATCAGAATTGTATATATCTTTAGTAGGCGAGGCTTTAGATGAAAAAATCGAAGGAACATATGATCCATTAATAGTATTATTTGTTCTTTTAGGTTTATTGTTTATCGCAGATTGGATGGTGTATTGTTATGAGCAACATCAGCTTTACTAATCCGTATTTATTACTAGTTGGATTAGTATTTATTGCACTTGTTTGTATACCTTTTTTCTTATCTATTAAGAAAAGTGGCTTTAATTTTCATAATATTACATCACTAGTATGTCATATTCTTATTGCAATTATGGCAACACTAGCACTTGCTCAAATGACTTTAAGAACAGTTCAAACTAAAACAACTGTTTATGTTTTAGCCGATGTTTCATATTCATCACATAATAATTTAGATAAGATTGATGAGCAGATTAATAGCTTGAAAAAGAATTTGCCTAAGAATTCGGAAATTGGTATTATTTGCTATGGCAAGGATTTTGAAGTCTTGGTTGAGCCCGGTCAAGCTTTAAAAAGTGTTAAAGAAGCTAAGGTTGATGATAGTGCTACTAGCATTAAGCCTGCATTAGAGTATGCCTCAGGAGCTTTTTCTGACAATGTTATAAAAAGAATTGTAATTATTTCAGATGGTAACGAAACTAATGATGATCATATTTCAGGTCTTATTAGTGATTATGAGTCAAGGGATATTCATATAGATGCTATATATTTAGATAATAATTTACCTGAGGATACAGGCGAGGTTCAAATATCTAATACTACATTATCAGATACAACAGTAATTAATAGTAATTCAGATGTTACATTTACTATTGATTCTAACAAGCAAACTAGCTGTGATTTAGAATTGTATGAGATAAACGAAAACGAAGAAGAGGTATTAGTTACTAAAACTACTGATATTTTATTATCTAAGGGTAGTAATTCTATGATATTAAATATGGACACATCAGTTAGTGGAACCCATTATTATCATGCTAAGCTTGTTAATATTAAAGATGGAGATTTGAATGATATCAATAATTCATATTTCTTTAATCAAACGATTACAGAGGCATTAAATGTATTGTTTATTGGTACCAATCAAGCTGATTATGACAATTATGTTAGCAAAAACGATAATGTTAATGTAACTTCATATATTAATAATCCTAATGTCCCTTATAATTTAGAGGATTTATGCCAATATGATGAATTCGTTTTATCAAATATTAATATAAGTGATTTATCATATAGTGAATTATTTGTGACTAATTTAGAAAAAGCAATTTCTTTATACGGAAAGAGCCTTGTGACAATTGGTAATACTTATATTCAAAATAACAAGGATGGAGAAAACAGTACATTATCTATTTTAAGCCAGATGTTACCACTTAAGTATGATAATTCTTCTGATAAGAGCCGTCTTTATACAATTATTCTCGATATATCTAAGAGTATGGATTCGATATCACATCTAAAAATGGCTAAGCAAGCAGCGTATTCAATTATTGATTTGCTTGAGGAAACAGATTCTTTATACGTTATTGCCTTTTATGGAGATGTTATTACACCATTTAATGTTGATAAGGCAACTCCTTCAAATAAGCTAAAGGCTAAGGAAGTAATTAGTAAGCTTGATTCTAAGCAAGCTACATCCCTAGGAGCTGCACTCAATTATGCATACGAAAGCTTAGTTACAAAAAATTATATCAGTAAGCAAGTAATGCTTATTTCTGATGGATTATCATATGGACTTGATCAAACAAACATTGATAATGCAGCTAAAAAGCTTGGGAATGCAAATATTCACGTCAGTACAATTTTTACTGCTAAAACGGATGATGATGTTTCGATTAATCTTAAGAATATTGCTAGCTATGGTAATGGTAATTATTATAGTGTATCAACTGAGGAGCAAGCCTCTAATTTAGTACTAACTGCAGTTGCGGATGAGGTAACTGAAAGCTATAAAACATCTAAGGATGGATTTGAATTATATATTAAAAAGCCAAAAGATGAGCTTGTTGCAGATTTAAATAAGCTTAGTTCAGTTAATGATTTTTATGTAAGTGTTGCTAAAACAACAGCTCAAACGATTGTTGAGGTTGAGGAAAAATCTAAAAAATATCCTTTATATTCAAATTGGAGCTATGGTGAGGGCAAGGTTTCTTGTATAACCACAAGCTTTAGCAATGTTGATGAGGAATTAGTTAAGAGAATTCCTACAATTAATAAGCCTAATTTGTATGGCTACACTCCATTCTTGTTTGAATCATCATTGAATGGGTCATCAGTTGAGGTTGTTGTTACACCTCCTGAAATTAATTCATTAGCCGTTGCAACGCTTAAGGTTACATATCCAAGTAAGAGTAATATAGGAGTTCAGGAAATTGTGATGAGCTTTAATTCTAAGGATTATTTAACATCATTTAATTGTGAATATGCTGGAACATATAATTTGGAATTAAGCTATAAGGTTGGTAGTATTGAAACAAAGGCTCAAGCTTCATTTGTTATTTCTTATATGCCAGAATATGATTCGTTTGAATTATTTGACGCATCTAATTTGTATCGCTTTATTACAAGTGATGGACAGGTAGTTGAGGAAGGAAAACTTCAAATTAGTAATGATGGACTTCCAGTAACCTATTATAAGTACGAATTTGCTCCATTATTAATGATTCTATGCTGCGTTGTTTTTGTATGCGATATAGCAATTAGAAAGCTACGTTGGCAGGATATAAAAGACATATTTACTAAAAAGAAGAGGGTGAAGGACAAATGAAAAAAGTAGTAACAATTGCTTTAATAAGTTTTATTTGCCTTCTTGTAGGCTGCAAAACTATTGAGGGCGGAAATACAACAAAAAATCCTGTTGTTTCTGCTCCAACCTCATCAGCTATTACATCAACATTAGGCCCAACTACAACGGTTAATGATGAGGAAGTTGAATTTGTTATAACCTTATTATTAAGAGGAGAACCTTATTTTGATCCTGATTATAGTGAGGAAAATGCTATTGAGGTTATTTTTACAAATAGTTCTACTGAAAAAAGAGTTAAGCTAGATGAAAACGGTGTTGCCAAAGCTACGGGATTAGTCGGTGAGTTTAATGTTCATTTGTCAAAAACTCCAAATGGATATACATATGATCCAAATGGGACAATAGTTAGCAATGATAATCCAATCGGAAGTATTGAATTATTAAGAATTATTAAACTTTCAGATAAGAATAGCAGTAGTATTTACAATCCGATTGAAATTGAAAATATTACAATAAGTGATCCTGAGAAGAAAAATATAAGCTATTGCTATATAGCTACATTGAAAAATGTAACAGATATAAAATATTATCAATTTTCGATTAAAAGTCCTGGTTCTTACACTGTAGAATCACTGGTTGACGTATATGAAAATTCGGTTAATCCTATCGCAAGAAAGTATAAAGTAGGTCCTGCAGCATATACGGTTTTTGATAAGGAAATTGATGATGGAGGCTATTCATTATCGGGTGGATATACTAAGAATTTCAAATATCGTATTGATTTAGATGAACATTATATTGGTAATGTTGCTAAATTTGGTATTAAAGCAGATGTAAAGGACAGCTCAAGCTATCCAGTTACAATTACATTTAAAATTACATATGTAGATACTTATAAGGAAGAACAAGCTACTCGTAATCCTGTATTTGCTAATGAATTATATTATAAACGTGATACAAATGGTAATATAATTTATAGTGCTGATGGTACTCCTGAGCTTAATTATGTAAAAATAACATCAGATGCAGATCTATATTACCCTAATACTTATTCATGCGTTGATAATGCAGGTACTACACTTCATTATCCATATTATTGGAATAATATGCTTGATCCATCATTTAATGATACAAATAGTTTTAATTATTTAAGAGCTAGATATAATTTGGTTGATGGAAGGTATGTACAAGATCCTACAGGTGATTATATCTTAAAAGAAACAACAAAAGAAATAACTGGAAATGCTTATCAAAATTTTGGTAATTTTAATGACTGGAGAAAAGGATCTAATTTAGTTTTAGATGTTAACCAAAATGGTCAAGAGGTTATTTATTATAACGAAGAGGATGGATATTATCACTTTAATTATAATGGAGAGGATCGAATTGTGTGTGCAAAAATTACCAGTGCCACTGTCTTTGTAGAATCAGCATTAATCCATATTGAAGATCCTGGTAATGGTGCATTACAAAACGTTAGTATTGATCATAAGATATACAATTATAAACGCTTCATTGAAGCGGAATATGCTAGCGTATGTAATAGTGATGGAGTTTGTTATGTTACTAAGGAGCTTAAAGAATTCTTACAGTACTTTAGTAATTCACAATGCTATTTCTTTGATGGTAATGGTTGGTGTGAACAAGGTGGCGTTTTTGCGGCCGAAGAAAATCAATGGCTTTTTGCATGTGGTTTTTATATAAATTAAATAAAAAACGAAGTTTTATTTAAAAAAACAAAGAAATTAGTAATTTTTAGCATTTTTCTTGAAATTCATATAGAATATGTTATAATTACAAAGTATTTATGAGACTTTCCAATATTTGGTACTCATACATACAAGGAGGAATAAAAGTGAAAAAGATAGTTAAATCTTTAGTATCGTTATCTTGCATTGGTCTTGTTGGACTTGCACTTGTAGGATGTAAAGGTGAAAATACCACTACAACAACATCTACTACTGATTCTAATTCAACAACAACAGTAGTACCAGGTACGTCTACAACAACAATCCCAACTACAACTGTAGATGCTGATACAAAGACTTACAAAGTAAAGGCAGTTTGCTTCAATGGAAAGCCAATTGCAAATGCTGAAATAGTAATGAAAGGAAAGGGTGTAACTGAGTCTCAATATACAGATAATAAAGGTTACGCAACTTTCGAATTAAAAGAACAAACATATACTATATATCCTGAGGATTTACCAGGCTATACTATCCAAGAGGATTCTTATGCATTACCATATGATTCAACTGCAGAGGAAACAGTTGTAAAATATGATGCTAGCTTGATTATGGATACTATGCCAGAGGGTACATCATATGTTCAAGGAGATGTAATGTACGATAAGACCTTCAATGGAATGGACTTTAAAAATGGTACTGCAAAAGATGGTGTTTCAGTCACATTGTCGTCATTGCTTGAGGAAAATGATCTTGTTGTCTTAAATTTCTGGTATTCAACATGTTCATGGTGTATAAAGGAATTCCCTTACTTAATTGATGCCTATAACTCATATAAGGATAAGGGTGTTTCATTAATTGGTATTAATACATCTGATAGTGCTAGTGTACTTGAAGAATATGGTATAGAGTTAGGGTTAAATTTCTTTAACACATATGGGGATACAGAGCTTATATCAGCTTTTCAAATTAGTTCAACACCTACAACTATCATGATTGACCGTTATGGACTTGTTGGATATGTTCATAGTGGTGCAATCACATCTGTTGAGTCTTGGACAGGCTTATTTGATGAATATCTTGCGGATGACTATGAACCAAAATATATTCCAACAAACGAAGAAGGAAACATCGATTGGCAAAAGCCAGATTCTGAAACTGGTCCAAAGTTCCCTGGCTCTGATGCTTTAGCAAATGCTTCACTAGCCAGTGGTGTTACTGCTGAATTCGTAGATGGATTATCTGAAGAATATAACGCTAACTGGCCTTGGATTGTATCTGAGGATGGAAAGTCAATTCAACCTTCGAATGCAGGTTATGATTATTCTTATGCATTGTTATCAATTGACATAACTGTACCTGCTAATAAGGTACTTGCATTTGATTATCATTCATCATGTGAAACTAATGATGTTTTAGGTGTATTTATTGGTTCAACTCAAATCGGAACAATTTCAGGTGCAACAAGTGATACGTACTATTTATATGCTACTTCAGATGAGTCTGAAAGAATATATATCAATTTATTGTTCCGTAAGGATCAAGCATTATCACAATATGATGATACTATATATATAAGTAATATTCGTTTTGTTGAGGTTGAGGATGTTCCATATAGTATGTATGTAATCAGACAAGCCGCAACTGGAGAGTTTAATTCGTTTAATCAATTATATGAAAACTACATTACGCCAGTTTATAATGAAGAGGATGGATACTATCATGTTGGTAGTGTAAATGGTCCATTATTATTTGCAGCATTATTAGATTCTAATACACGCTTTAGTTCTGTTTCTATTATCAATTATGTATATGGTGAAACTGATTATTTTGATGATGAAACTGATGCTATATTAACAAAATATGCTCAATATGCTGTAAATTCAGTATTTAATATCTACTTAAATATTCCTACTGAAGGATTAACACCTATTACTCAGGAATTATATAACGCATTACTTAATGTTGTTAAGGCAATTGGTAAAAATACTACACCTGAAAAAGAAGTTCTTGAGATGTGCGTTTATATTAATGAATATTTAAAGAATGGTGATGAGCCTATTGGAGATCCAATTAAGGGACTTGCTTCATTCAATGCTTTTGAAGCACACGAAGGTGTAAACTCTATTGAGTATAAGTATGTATTCGTACCAAGAGGATATACAGTAAAATTCGTTCCAGAAAAGACAGGCGTATATTTGATTAAGTCATTAGGTGATGCTCAAGCTGTGCTATTCTTTTCTAAGGATGGAAATACAAAGTATGAAACAAGAAATACTCCAAGAGACTACTATTATACTATTCATACATCACAAACCTCTGGTGATCCATTCTATGAATATGTATATTATGAAGCAGGTAAGACATATTATATTTCACCAGCATTCTTTAACGTTGAGGAAATTGGTGTACTTGAGTATTCAATTGAATATTTTGGGGAATCATGTGACTATTTAGCATCATGCTCAGAACCAACATTTACATCATCAGATGAAAATATGTCAGACATTATTTCTATTGCTAATGTTGGTGTTGCTTTAGGAACTGATGGATATTATCATGTAACAGATGAAAACGGTAATATCTTGGCAAATGAGTATATTTATGCAGATTTTAAGTATATTACAGGTGTTTTTGCTGGAGCTGGTTCATTAGAATATTTGATTGAGGCAGGTGCGTTCAACTTTACTAAGGATGAACATGGTCAAGCAGTAGATGGAGAAGATTTAACAGCTTTAGCTAGACAATATCAAGCATTGATGGAAACAAATACACAGTCTATTTACTATGGTATGGTTAAGGTTGATGCTACATTGTGTGATTTACTTCAAAAGCTAATGGATAAGTATACATTTGCTGGTATAGAAGGTTCATGGCTTAAGCTATGCTACTATGTTGTGCATTTAGGTGCATAATAAATACAAAAGCGCAAGGTCAAAAAGCCTTGTGCCTTTGTGCTTTATAGGAGGTACACATGGAAAAGAAGGAAAAGCTTACTAGAAATATAGTTTGGATAGCAATAAGTATAGTTACTATGCTTACGGCTGTATTGTTTATTATACAAGCTTTAAGAATTTATTTTGGTAATAATGGAACGTATACTAAGGATATTGTAGGCAAGTATTTACTTCAAATCCTATTTTCAATGATTTTATGGGTTTTAGTTGTTTGTGCTGGAGGTATTTTGTCATTTAAGCATAAATTGAACGATAATAAATCAGCCAAACATTCAAAAGTTTTTATATTAAATAATTTATTAAGAATGCTTCCTAAGGAAGAGGTAGCTGAAGATCCTCTTTATCTTGTAATAAAAAAAGAAGATAAAAAGCGTAAAATCGGTTGGCTCATAACGTTTATTTCTTTAGCAGTATGTGCATTATTTGTATTTTTATATGTTTTTAATAAGAAGAATTATGATTACACAGAACCTAACGAGGTTATTGTTAAATTAGTTAGTCATATTCTGCCTTTTGTTATTGTTGGATTTGTAATTTCAATTGCAATGATTATATTTGAATCATATAGTGCAAATCTAGCTACTATTCATGCTAAAAAGCTTTTAGCTAAATATAAAAAAGTTTCAGTTAGCTTTGAAAAAGAAACAATTAAAAAGCGTAATATTTTAATTGGTGTAAAATGTGGAGTTTTAGCACTTGCTATTGCAATGATTATTATTGGTGCTGTTAACGGTGGTGCAACTAGTGTATTTTTTAAAGCTGCAAATATTTGTTCTGAATGTATAGGGTTAGGTTAGAATTATGAGTAAGATTAAGAATTTTTTTAATAGAATATTTCCTAATAAGCGTAAATTAATTCAGCTATATGCAGCGCTTTTATATAATGCTCAATTAAGTGGATTTATATCTGGCAATATTTATACTGGTCCTTTAAAGCATTTATGTGTACCTGGTATGAATTGCTATTCGTGTCCTGGTGCTGTTGGTGCTTGTCCACTTGGCTCTTTACAAAATGAGCTAGCTGCCAGTAAAACAAAGGCTCCAACATATGTTCTTGGTATAATTTTATTATATTGTATATTATTTGGACGTTGGATTTGTGGTTGGTTATGTCCTGGAGGATTACTTCAAGAATTATTATATAAAATTAAGACACCAAAGCTTCGTAAGAATCGTGTTACAAGAATATTATCATATTTTAAATATGTATTATTAGTAGTGCTTGTTATATGTGTTCCTTTGATGTTTGGTTTAGCTTCTAACAAAACTGTTCCTGCATTTTGTAAATATGTTTGTCCTATAGGAACTTTTGAGGGTGCAGTATTCTTGTTGGGGAACAGTGCTAATGTTTCATTCTTTGATATGTTAGGTCCTCTATTTACCTGGAAGTTCTGTTTATTGATTGGATTTATTGTAGGCTCTATATTCATATATAGATTTTTCTGTAGATTCTTCTGCCCACTTGGTGCAATTTATGGATTATTTAACAAATTATCAATTATTGGCATTAAGGTAGATAAATCTAAATGTAATAATTGTGGAGCCTGCGTATCTAAATGTAAAATGGATGTTAAGCAGGTCGGGGATCATGAATGTATTCAGTGTGGTGAATGTATTGATGTTTGTAAGCAATGCGCAATCAAGTGGAAGCTTGTTGGAGATAAGCTAAAAGAAGAGGCTAAAGGATCAAATGAATCTGTAACAGAAGCTTCAAATGAAAATGCTGAGGCTTTAAGTGAAGAAGCTGTTGGTGAACAAGAGTCACAAATAGCTTTAATTGAAACAAATGAAGCTACTAATAATAAGGAGCAAAAAACGATAAAGCCTAAGAAAAAACTAAATAAGAGAAGCTTATATCAAATTATTGTTGGTTCAGCAATGCTTATCTTCCTAGTTTTAGTTGTTATTTTTACAAATATTAACTGGTCTAAGCATATCAACGTAAATGAAAAGGTTGGAGATTTCAAACTTGAATTATATGAAGGTCTTAATGATAAAGAAAGCTTTAATATAAAGGTTGATAATCATTTAACAATTATATATTTTTATGATGAATTTGATACTAATTCATTCGCTGAATTAGCAAAAATAAATGAAAGATTAGCTGGCGCAAAATATGATATGATAGCTGTATCAAGCTATGCTAAAAAGGATGAAAATGAAGTGAAGCTAAAGGAAGCTAATATTTCAAATATTCTTTTAGGCTATGATGATAAGAATAGTAATAAATTAAGCTTATTTAATAAAGAAGAAACATATCCTTACTATGTATGGATTTCGAGCGATAATGTATTGAATTATTCTTCAAATAGCTTCTTTAGTGAGACTGAAATTGAAAAAATAGAGCTATCTCTAGCGGGTACTATTATCGGTAATAAGGAAGGAAATTATTGCTTTACTAAGGATTTAACAGAATTTAATCCAGCAACACTTGATGATATTGGAACATTTAACCTAGAAAATAATCATGGTAAAATTACAATTCTTAATTTCTGGTATACAGAATGTGGTCCATGTGTCACTGAGATTCCAGAATTTAACAAGGTTGTAACTAAATATTCTAATGATGTAGAGCTAGTTTTAGTTCATGCAGGTAGTATGTATCAGGATTATATAAAAAATGGTAAGCTTGCAAATTTACTACATACTGATGATAAATTTAAAAACTTAAATGCTCGATTTGTATATGATGATGTGGATGATAGCTATTATTACTCACTAGGTGGCAGAGGCTCATTCCCAATGTCAATCATCGTTGATGAAAATGGTTATGTAATTAAAAATGTTCAAGGACCTATGACTGAAGCTGAGCTAGATGCAGTTATAGTAGAAGCATTAAATAAATAATAGAATGAGAGGAAAAATATGAAAAAGTCAAAATTATTAACAATTAGTAGTATAGGACTTGCTGCACTTCTTGTAGCATGTACAGGAGAAAATGTTACTTCTCAAAATCCAACTTCAGCAGTATCTACAACGACAACTAATCTTATAGCTACAACTGCAGATGAAAATGTTTATAAAGTAACTGTTGTATATGCATCTAACAATCAACCAGTTACCGGGGTAAAGGTTCAATGGTGTAATGCCAGTGGCTGTAAATTACCAAAGGCAGTAGATGAAAATGGTGTTGCAACTATGCCTGTTGAACCTGGTAGTACGTTCTCTGTTCACTTAAATGGTGTTCCTTCAGGCTATACATACAATGCCTTTGAGGTTAAATCAAGCGATACAACTAAGGAAGTAACTGTCCATGTTTATGAGCTAGGTACAAAAACAGGTGAAGGTACAGCTACAAATCCTTATGTAATTGGTACAGGCTACTATGAGACAACTGCTTGTGCAAAAAGTACTCCTCAATACTATAAATTAACAGGTCTAACTCCTGGAACATATGTAATTGAGTCTTATGCTGCGGCTGTAAGTGGAACTGTAGATACAGATTTTGCCTTAATTGAAGATGGAAAATTTAGTGTAAAGGGAAAAGACGATGGCAACGAATATAATTTTAGATATGAATTTACAGTTACTGAAGATTCAACTACATTAGATTTCGCTGTTAATAATGTTACAAATGAAGAAGCATTCCCTTTCAGTGTCACAAAAACTAATTAAGCTAAAGTTTCATTTAGCTATTTAGTCTTTATAATAACTATAGTTAAGATATTAAAATAATATGCCGAATTTTATTCAAAAATGAAGTGAAAAATTAAATATATTTTTTAAAATAAAGTAGTATTTTAGATATATTTATGATAAAATAATCCCGTTGGAAAAAAATAGGTAAATTTTTACAATAAAATTCATTGATTATTCTATTTGTTTTCATTTTAAAAAAAGATTATACTTAATCATTTATAATGATGAAATGTATGATTTGGAGGTCATCATGAAGCGTAACAAAATTTTAGTTACTTTGTTGCTAGTTGTAGTTGCAGTGCTTGGCTTAGCAAGCTGTAATAGTAAAAATATTAATAAATATGAGGATATGGCATCTGTAACTTTTGTTTTAAATGGTGGTACATTTAAAAATAGTAATAAGGACATAACTTATTATTATAATTTAGCAGAGGGGAAGTCTTGCAAGGTTAAAACTCCATCTGAGCTATCACCTGAAAGCTTAATTACTAATAGTAATAAGATTATCAAGGGTTGGTATAAGGATGAAAACTTTACTCAACCTTGGGATTTTGATAATGATTTATTAAACGCAAAGGAAAATATTAAAATTTATATTAAATGGGGATATGCGGTAACATATGATTTCGCATTATATTATAAGGATAAGGACAATAAAGATGTATATTTATACAATGTTCTAGCAAATGAACAAACCTATAAGCTAAACATTGACTCTGCAACAGTAAGAGAAATAAATAAAGTTTTTGAAAAGAATAATTATACATCATTGTGGGAGTTTGAGGATTCAAGTGGAAAATCTGTATCAAGTGATGCCGTAGGAACTGGATATAATGTGGATGTAACTCATCCTGGAGGAGAGGAATCTCTATCCGTAAAGGTGTATATTAAGGCAATTGAAGGAGTATGGAAGTTAGCTCGTACATATGATGATATTAAAGTACTTGGTACTTCAAATATTTATCTATTAAATGATATTGATTGCAAAGGAAAAACTCTTACATATGGTGATTTTAAGGACCATATTTTTGAAGGAAACGGTCATACGATTAGTAATTTTGTAATTAATAATGATTTAAAAAATTCAAGCTTAGTTGGTAATGATTTCGATAATACCAATCTTCAAAAGAATACAGGCTATATATCATTGTTTAGGAATTTAAGTAATTCAACAATTAGAAATGTTAGCTTTGTAAATGTAAGCTTTAATGTATTGGTAAAGAATTCAATGGTAAAGACATTAGTGGTGGCTCCTTTAGCTTATATGGCTAATGGTGCAACCATAGAGAATGTTACAATTAGAGTTAGTGGAAATGCTGCGGGGGAAGAATGCAATATTATTTTTGCAGATGATAGCTATAGTAATAATCAAGTAGGAATTGGTTTAGCTACTGATTGTACTATTGTAAATTCAAGCATTGTTTTAAATAAAACGGAGGAATAAAAATGAAAAGAAATATTTTAAAAACAGCTAGTTGTATTGGTCTTGTTGGAATCGCAACAGCTACATTATTAAGCTGCTCAGATAAAACTGGAGCTTATAATAATGAAACTGACCCATTAATTATATCTACTCAAGATGTTGATCAAGTATTTAACCCATTCTTCTCATCATCCTTAGCAGATAGCTCAGTTATTGCTCAAACTCAAATGTCAATGCTAGGCAATGATAAAACTGGAAACGTTACTACAGCTAAAACTGGTGATTCTGTAGTTGTTTATGATTATGATATTCAATATAACTCTAGTGAGGATAAGTCTACTTACTATCTTGTATTAAGAAATGATGTTAAATATTCTAATGGATCTCCTTTAACAATTAAAGATGTATTATTTAATTTATATGTATATCTTGACCCTGTTTATAATGGCTCTACAACTATTTATTCAACAGATATTGTTGGTTTAAAGGAATATCGTACACAAGAGGCTGACGAGGATGCTGCAGATGCCTTCAATACTCAATTTGAGGTTGCAGCTGATACTCGTATTGATAATTTATCATCTGTACTTGAGGAAATTCTTAAGGAGCATGACGATGAATCAAATGATACTCTTAGAAATAATATGGTTAACTATCTTAAGGATAAGGAAAAAGATTATAATGATGAATCATATCAAAATCTTTCTAAGGATTATCAAAAGCTAATTTCTTTATTTAATGAAGAAATTGATACTGATTATAATAACTCAAGAGATGGTTGGGTTGATTTGGCATTTGTTGATAAGGATAAGATCGAACATAAGGATTTAATTAAAAATGATGTTCAAATGTTCTTATATGCAGAAGGATTTATCACTTGGAATGCAGAGGATGCTATTCTTGAGACTCAATCTCACTCTCTAGCTGAATATGAAAAAATGTCTGCTGCTGAAGCTAAGAGCTTAGTAATTAATGCAAATATTCCTAGCAAGGCTGTTGAGGTATTAAATTACTGGCAATCAGGATCTAATCTACGTGACTATATCATTGCTGATTTAAAAGAAGAATATATGAATACTCATGAACGTCAATTTATGAATATTTCAGGTATAAAATTTGCAAATAGAACTGAAAGTGTTGCGGTTAATGGTGTAACCTATGGTGTACCTACGTATGATGCAAATGGTGTACCAAGCTCATATGAGGTTTTATCAATTGAAATTAATGGACAAGATCCAAAGGCTATTTGGAACTTTGCGTTCTCAGTAGCTCCTATGTATTATTATTCAAATCAAGAGCAAATTGCATTATTTGATTACGAATCAAATTTTGGTGTTAAGTATATGTCACAGGATTTCCGTGATAATGTATTAAAGGATCAAAATAAGATTTCTGTACCTATGGGTGCTGGTGCATACAAGGCTGCATCTTCAGATGGTACTGATAATGTAACTGCTGGTACTTTCTTTGATGGAACAACAATTTATTTTACAAGAAATGAATATTTCAAGGATGTTCAAACTGGCAAATCTGCAACTATTAAAAATATGTACTATCGTGTTGTACCAACAAATGGTATCCTAAATGCTTTATATACTAACGAGGTTGATTATGCTGATCCAAGTGCTAAGCCTGAAACAATTACAGAGCTAAATGCTAAGGCAAAGGATGGAATTAAGTATAAGCAGGTTAAAACATCAGGATATGGTTATATCGGTATAAATGCAAGTAAGGTTCCATCAATTTATGTTCGTCAAGCAATTATGCATGCAATTAACTCTCAAGATGTAGCTAATTATTATGGTGCTAATGCGGAACCAATTTATCGTTCAATGTCTACATCTAACTGGGCATATCCTAATGGTGCAACTGCTTACTATCCATTCATCGGTGGACAGGTTCCTGAAAATTTAACTGTTGTTAATCCATATTATGCTGAATATGTTACAGCAAAAGGATATACTAAAGGTCAAACTTTATCTGAGGCTGATCAGCTTGAGTTCTTAACTAACCTTATTGAAATGGGAGGATATGTTAAGAATGCAAATGGTGTATATTCTGATTTAAAATATACATTTACAGTTGCTGGTGCATCTGAGGATCACCCTGCCTTCTCACCAATGAATCATGCTGCAACTTTATTGAATAAGATTGGTATGCAAATCACTGTTTCAAAGGATTCAAACGCTTTAAAGAAATTGAACTCAGGAGAATTAACTGTATGGGCAGCTGCATGGACTTCAACAATTGATCCTGATATGTATCAGGTATACCATAAGGATACTCAAGCATCATCTCGTCTTAACTGGGGTTATAATGCAATTCTAAGAGATACTTCAAAATATGCAATTGAATATGAATTGTTAGAGGAGCTTTCAACTTTAATTGAGGATGCTCGTCATACAACAAATCAAACTCTTCGTAAGCAATATTATAAAGAAGCTTTAGACCTTGTTATGCAAATGGCAATTGAGCTTCCTACATATCAAAGAAATGACTTATATGCATATAATGCAAATAAATTAGATGAATCTTCATTGAATTTAGATACATCTGCTTATTCTGGCTTATTGAATACTCTTTGGCGTACATCATTAGTTGCTTAGTTAAGTTTATAATAAATGGCTATTTTTCTGAAATAGCCATTTATGACTAAAAAAAAGAATACTTTTAATTAAAAGAAATTAATAGATTGTTTACCACAGCTTTCTATTAGTGAGGAGTGAATTTATGTTTAAGTACATTTTAAAGAGACTTGGAATATCATTAATCGTATTATTTGGTGTTTCAGTTATTCTATATTCATTGGTTCGTATGATGCCAATGGACTATATTACTAATAAGTTTTCTGCCCAAATACAAAATGGTACAATGACCCAAGCAGATTTAGATGCATATAAAGCATTATATGGCTTAGGAGATAATACATTTTCAGGTATAATGGGTGGTTATTTTAAATGGCTAGGCAAATTGTTCCAAGGTGACCTTGGTATGTCTTGGAAATATAATTTACCAGTTAAAAGCGTTATTGGACAATACATGTGGATTTCATTTGGTATTGCAATTGTAGCTACAGTATTACAGTTTTTGATTGCAATTCCTCTTGGAATTACCAGTGCAACTCATCAATATTCAGCACGAGATTATATAGTTACAATTTTAACTATGATTGGTATCTCTTTGCCTACTTATTTCTTTGGTGCAATTTTAATTAAAATATTTGCGGTTGATTTAGGATGGTTCCCAACCTCTGGATTGAATTCATCTACGATTTTCCCAGATACATTTGGAGGATGGTGGGCTAAATTTGGTGATACAATTCATCATTTGATTTTGCCAATCTTCTGTACTGTTATTCTATCAATTGGTGGATTAATGCGTTATACAAGAACTAATATGCTAGAGGTTTTAAGTGCAGATTATATCCGTACTGCAAGAGCAAAGGGTCTTTCAGAGAAGAAGGTTATTTATAAGCATGCCTTTAGAAATACTTTAATTCCAATTGTTACATTACTTGCAGGTATTTTACCTTCATTATTTGGTGGTATGATGATTACAGAGCAGGTATTTGGTATTCCTGGTATTGGTAATAAAGCATACCAAGCATTGCTTGCGGCAGATATTCCATTCGTAATGGGATATAATATGTTCTTAGCGATATTATCTGTATTAGGTACATTATTCTCTGATATTATGTATTCAGTGGTTGACCCACGTGTTAAGTTAGGAAAGTAGGTGTGATTATGGAAGATAAAAATATTAATTTAGAAGAAGCTCCACAAAGCACTGAAACAACTGAGGTTAAGGAAATAAAGGTTGCAGAGGAAGTAGAAGTAAAAGAGACTGAAACATTCAAGCAAATTGGACCAATTAGATTAGTTTTGAGAAGATTTTTCCGTTCAAAGCTATCAATTGTTGGTTTATGTATGATTGTTTTCTTATTTGTGTTTAGCTTTTTAGGACCTGTTTTCTCTTCATGGGGAGAATCAGAGCCTGATCGACCTGAAACTCCAATTCAGCTTGAAAACGAAACTATAGTTTATACTCATGATATTGATGGCTTAGAGGTAGAGGTTATTGAAATAATTATTACTGAAAAAACTGTATTAGCATATGGAGATCCATCTGGTTCTCACTGGCTTGGTACGGATGATCAAGGATATGATGTATTTACTCGCTTGATGTATGGTGGTCGTATTTCCCTTACAATTGGATTTATTGTTGTTATTTTGGAAACATTACTTGGAATTTTATTTGGTGGACTTGCTGGCTATTTTGGTGGTTGGGTTGATAATCTTATAATGCGAATTGTGGATGTATTTAACTGTATTCCGACATTACCAATATTACTTATTTCATCAGCTGTTATTGATTCTTGGAATCTTTCTGCAGACGCAAGAATCTATGTGTTAATGGTTATTATCACGATATTTGGCTGGAGTGGAACTGCTCGTGTTGTTCGTGGACAAATATTATATCTTCGTGAGCAGGAATATATTACAGCTACTGAGGTTATGGGTCTTCCAACCTGGAGAAGAATATTTAAGCACTTAATTCCTAATGTAATGCCACAGTTAATTGTATCTATGACATTAGGTCTTGGTAGTATTATTCTATATGAATCAACGCTTTCATATTTAGGACTTGGTGTGCAAGCACCTAAAGCTGCATGGGGTTCTATGATTGCGCTTGCAAATGATACAATGGTATTAAATTACCATGTTAATGTTTGGCTTCCAGCTGGAGTTTTAATTGTTATTGCTGTATTAGGCTTCAATTTTATTGGTGATGGTCTTCGTGACGCAATGGATCCTAAGGCTAGAAAGTAGGAGGTAACTATGAAAAAGAATAAATCAAACTACCTTTCTAATGCTGAAAGTAAAAAAATCTTAAAGTATAATGTTAAGCAAATGCGTTATTATGAAAAAGAAAAGCAACGTAAAAAGGATCCAGCTGAGTATACAACTATAATGAGAGATCCTAATAACATTATTGAAATTGATAATTTAGAGACTTGCTTTTTCACAGATAATGGAACTGTAATGTCAGTAAATAAGGTTTCATTTGATTTACCTAAGGACCGTATTATTGGTGTTGTTGGTGAATCTGGCTGTGGTAAGAGTGTTACAAGCTTATCGATAATGCAACTTGTTCAAGCTCCTCAAGGACAAATTGTTGGTGGTTCAATTCGTTTTAATTCAGATAAGCTTGGTACAGATGAGAATGGAAATAAACTCGCATATGACATTGCCAAAATGCCGATGAAGGAATTATATAATATTCGTGGTAATGATATTTCAATGATTTTTCAGGAGCCTATGACAAGCTTAAATCCTGTATTTACAATTGGTAACCAATTGGATGAGGTAACATTCATTCATAAGCCTGAAATTTCTAAGGAAGATGCTAAGGCTCGTTCCTTAGAGCTATTGGTACAGGTTGGTATTTCAATGCCAGAGCGTGTTTATAATTCATATCCACATGAGTTATCTGGTGGTATGAGACAAAGAGTTATGATTGCGATGGCTCTTTTGGGTGATCCTAAGCTAATTATAGCTGATGAACCTACAACAGCTCTAGATGTTACTATTCAAGCCCAAATTTTGGAGCTACTTAAGAAAATTCAAAAGGAAAAGCACTGCTCTATTATGCTAATTACGCACGACCTTGGTGTTATTGCAGGAATGGCTGATGAGGTAGTGGTTATGTATGCTGGTAGAGTAATCGAAAAGGGTACTGTAAGAGAAATATTTAATAATCCTTTACACCCATATACAATTGGCCTTCAAAAGAGTAAACCACTTATAACCTCAAATTCTAATGAACCTTTATATTCAATTCCTGGTTCAGTACCTAGTCCAATCAATTTACCAGATAATTGCTTCTTCCATGGAAGATGTCAAAGGTGTATTAAAAAGTGTGATGGTAAATATCCAAACTATGTACAGGTAACCCCTACTCATAGCGTAGCGTGTTATTTATATGCTCAAGAAGAATCTAAGGATCAGGAGGTTGATGAATAATGGAAAATTTAAATAATGAAGAAGTAAAAGCACAAGATGCTGTTAATTCTAATTTAAATACTTCCTTAGCAGCTGCTGACGAAGTAGGAGCGAAGCCAAATCCTGATTATATATTAGAGGTTAGAAATTTAAATAAGACATTCCCATTAAATCCTGATTTTTTCGGACGTCCTCAAAATTACTTAAAAGCTGTAAATGATGTTTCATTTGGAGTTAAAAAGGGACAAACAATAGGTATAGTTGGTGAATCCGGCTGTGGTAAAACAACTCTTGGTCGTACAATTTTAAAATTATATGAACCAGATGGTGGACATATTTGGTTTAATGGTAAAGAAATTACTGATTATAAATCAAAGGAGATGCAAGCCCTTCGTACGAAGATGCAGCTTGTATTCCAAGACCCATATTCAAGTCTTCCTCCACGTATGACTATCGGAAGTATTATTTCTGAGGCGGTTAAGGTTCATAATATTGTACCAAAAGAAGAGGTTGAAGCATATGTAATTTCAATTATGAAGCAATGCGGCCTTCAGCCTTCATATTATAATCGTTATCCACATGAGTTTTCAGGTGGACAACGTCAAAGAATTTGTATTGCCCGTGCTCTTGCAGTTAAGCCTGAGCTTGTAGTTTGTGACGAGCCGGTAAGTGCGCTAGATGTTTCTATTCAAGCACAAATTATTAACTTACTTCGTCGTTTACAACAAGAAATGAATTTAACATATTTGTTTATTTCTCACGACTTATCAGTTGTTAAATATATTACTGATCAAATACTAGTTATGTATTTAGGAAATATGATGGAATATGGTGATACAGATGAAATATTTAATAATCCTCTACATCCATATACTAGAGCCTTATTCTCAGCTGTTCCAGTTCCAAATCCTGATCACGAATCTAATCGTATAATTTTAACTGGTGATATTCCATCACCTGCAAATCCTCCAAAGGGATGTAAATTCCATACACGTTGTAGCGAATGTAAGAGTGTATGTAAGCTTATTTCGCCAAGGTATGTTGAGCATTCATCTAACCACTTTGTTGCATGTCATTTGTATGATGAAGAGGTTATGAGTAAGATTGATAAGTATGATCAAATGCTTGAAGAAAAGGTAAGACAAGAGGCTTTAATTCAAGCTCAAAAAGAAGAAGAGAAGAATAATCCAAAAGGAATTAAAAAATGGTTAAAAAAGATAAAAATAAAGAAATAATTGATGATGGACACACTATCTATAATATGGATATAGATGGGATGCCACATCGAGCTAGAAAATCTAATTTAGCTGGAATTGTATTAACAAAAAAAGAAAGAAGAGCAATTAGAAGAGCTGCTCTTCTTCATATTTTGCCAAGGCTAATAACTGTAGTTCTTGGTTTTTCGCTAGCAATGGTTCTCATATGGCTATGGCTACGATAGAAAGGAGCAAAAAAAAATGAAATATTTAAAGCGAACATTAATAGCTTCATTATGTGCATTATCAGCAGTAGCTATCACTAGCTGTAATTCTTCAAATTCACAAAAGGGAGATGATTCATCATTAGATGATTCTACTACCTTAAGAGTTTTAAAGTCTGATCAATCTATTTCACAAGAAACTCGTACATCTCAAATTAAAGCAGAGTATCTTCTTAAGAATAATGGATATAAGGATAGTGATGAGGTAAATATAATTGTATCTTTAAGTACTAATCCTTTAATTGATTACTATAATGATTATTATGCAAGCGCATATGCAACTGTTTCGGAGTTTGTTGAAAGTAATGCTGCAGCAATTAAGCTTTCAAGCATTATTAACGAGCAAACAAAGGCTATTAATGAGCTTCAAGCTAATTCCTTAATCAGTGGAATTAAGCATAGATATCGTACAGTTTTAAATGGCTTTTCTACGACTACAACTTATGGTAAAATCAGCGAAATCGAAAATAATCCATTAGTTGATAAGGTTATTTTATCTGATACATATAATTTACCTCAAGCATCGACAGAGGATTCATCTAGTAGTGGTGCTGTTCAAAATATTGTAGACGTATATCCAACAGGTATTTTTAATTCATCTAGTGTAAGCTACAATGGAGAAGGAACTGTAGTTGCGGTTCTTGACTCTGGATTCCAATGCTCACATTCTGTGTTTAAGAATCAACCTGAAAAAGAGGTTATTAATGTTGATTCAATTTCTAAAGTTATTACAGAATTAAATGCATATGAATCAACAAAAAATTTAAAACCAGAGGATTTATATTATAGTAAAAAAATCCCTTTCATGTATGATTATGCAGATAAGGATTTTGATGTTAACCCATATGATTCAGAGCATGGAACCCATGTTGCTGGTATTATTGGTGGAAAAGATGATGTTATTACAGGTGTTGCAACCAATACTCAGCTAGCATTAATGAAGGTATTCGGTGATACAACTAGTGGTGCTGAAGCAGAAGATATTGTTGCGGCGCTTGAGGATTCAGTAGTTCTTGGTGTTGATTGTATTAATATGTCACTTGGTACATCATGTGGATTTAGTAGAGAAGCTGATAATGATAGTATCAATGCAGTATATGATGCAATTGAAGAGGCTGGTATTTCATTAATTGCGGCTGCAAGTAATGATTATTCATCAGGCTTTGGCGGACCTAATGGAAATGTTAACAAGGTATCTAATCCAGATTCAGGAACGGTAGGTTCTCCATCATCATATTCAAATACATTATCAGTAGCTTCAATTAGTGGTCTTAAGAGTAACTATTTAGTTGCAAATAATGACTATACATTCTTCTTTACAGAGAGTGCAGATGTTACTGCAAAGAAGCAAGAATTTGTTAAGGACTTATGTAAAGTTGACTCAGAGCTAAACACAGCTGGTACAAAAACTTATCAATATGTTACTATCCCTGGAGTTGGTATCGATGCTTCATATAATGGAATCGATGTTAAGGGAAAAATTGCTCTTGTTAAGCGTGGTTCAAATACATTTGATGAAAAGGTAAAGAATGCGAAGAAAAATGGTGCAGTTGCGGTTATTATTTATAATAATGTTGAGGGCGATATCTCAATGTCTATTACCGATAAGGACCATATTCCTGCTATTTCTGTAACAAAAGAGGTAGGACTTAAATTAGCAGAGAAGAAGTCTGGTACAATAACTGTTTCAACGACTAATTTAGCTGGACCATTTATTTCTGATTTCTCAAGCTGGGGACCTACTCCATCACTTGAATTAAAGCCAGAAATCACTGCTCATGGTGGCGAAATTAAATCCGCTATTCCTGGAGATTCATATGATTCAATGAGTGGTACTTCAATGGCGGCTCCTAATATGTGCGGTGTAGTTGTACTTATTAGACAATATTTAAAAGAAAAGTATCCTAATGCTACCTCAAAAGAAATTATGAATATGGCATATAGCCTATTAATGTCTACAGCTACAATTGCCTTAAACGAGGAAGGAAATGCATATACACCACGTAAGCAGGGTGCAGGACTTGCTAATTTAAAAAATGCGATTAATACTAATGGATATATTAGTGTTGATGGTATTGATAAGCCAAAAATTGAACTAGGTGATGATGCAAAGCGCACAGGAAAATATGAATTAGCATTTACAATTAATAATATTTCAGAAAAAGCAATTACATATACGCTTGATTTAACTGCTTTAACTGAAACTGTTTCATCATCTGATGAAGAGTATGTAGCTGAAAAATCATATGTTTTAGATAATTCATTTAAAGCTACAGCTAATGGCTCAGCTATTTCTAATAATGAAGTAACAGTACCTGCAAATGGTAAGGTAAATGTAGTTATAGCATATGAATTATCAGATAAAGACCGTAGTTATATAGAAAACGGCTTCCCATATGGAATTTATGTTGAAGGCTTTGTTAAGGCAATTCCAACTGATTCTAATGAAACTTCATTAAATGCTCCATTCCTAGCATTCTATGGGGATTGGACAGAAGCTCCTTTATTTGACAAGACCTTCTTCGAGGTAGAAACTGAGGCTCATGATGGCTCTATCGATGATGAAGACAAGATTGCTGCTGATTATTATGCTACAAGACCATATGGATCTTATATGAATAACTATATTATTCCGCTTGGAACATATATTTATGATATTGATGAATCTCAATATTCTGCAATTCCTGGTTCATTAGATCATATTGCAATCTCAGAGGATCATGGTACTATTGATGGACTTAGCGTTGTTTATGCAGGCTGCTTAAGAGCTGCTAAAACTATGACATATACAATTACAGATACTGTAACTGGTGAAGTAATTTATGAAATGATTGATTATAACTGCTCAAAAGCATTTGGATATAATGGATCAGCAAGGCCATATTATCAATATTTAAGACAAAAGAGCTCTTCACTAGGATTGGTTAATAATCGTACATATCGCTTTAATATGGTTGGTACAATCGATTATGGTGATGGAGGTATTTCTACGAATGTTCGTAATTCCTTTGGATTTGATTTTGTAATGGATAATGAAGCTCCAATCATAAAGGAAGCTAAATATCAAAAGGTATATGATAAGACATTAAAGAAGTATCGTTATTATGTAACCTTAACAGTATATGATAATCACTATGTTCAATCAATTACCCCAATTTCTTTTAATAACGATAAGACCTATACTATTTTAACTTCAGACCCAATTCCTGTTTACAGCAAAAAGGGTGCAGATACAGATATTAAAATTGAAATTACTGATTTCCTAGAAACTAGAGATCATGATGCAATTGTAAATAATGCACTAAGCTTTAACATTGATGACTACGCACTAAATACAAATGTATTTGTTGTAGAACTTCCAGGCACATCAGAATCAATTTGGTATACAACAGACGGAAATTCAACAAGTGCTAAAATGAGTATTATTACTGGATATGTGAATGAACCATTAGATTTAACTCAATATTTGTGCTCAGCTTCAAATGAAGATAAATCATATTTTTCTTATTTAAATTGGACGAGCAGTAATGAAAGTGTTGCAAAGGTTCATAATGGTGTTGTAATGCCATACGCAAAGGGCCGTGCAGTTATTTCTTGTTACGACCACCGAAGAGGATATTATGCACAGATTACAGTAAATGTTAAGGATACTAAAGAAAGTACAGCATATGCAATTAAGAAGGCTTATTCTGGTACAGAAAATATTAAAGAACTAACATTTGATTACTTTGATACACTTTATGCTCATCCCAAATCATATGGGGTAAGTGATATTGCAAAAACTGGTGCTATAGTCTATACAAGCTCAGTACCTAGTCCTAATATGTACCCTGGAGAAAGCATTAAGCTTCATTATAATGTTAGTCCTTGGTATGTAGAGGATAAGTATAGCTTTGTATGGAAATCATCAAATAGTCTTGTGGCTTCTGTTGATGAAAATGGTGTTGTAACCGCTTTGAAGGAGGGAAGTACAAATATTACTCTTCAAGCAGAGGGTACATCTATTATTGCTAGAATTAAAATTACAGTTTTAAATGAATTTATTGTTGAAAATAGAGTTTTAGTTTCTTATAAGGGCTTAGGTGGAGATGTAGTTATTCCAGATGATAAGGGAATTTTATACATTGGACCATATGCATTTTCATTATATGAATCAGATGATACGGATGTAAATCCTGATGATGATGGAGATGCAAATAAGGTTCCTTATGGAAATACAAAAATTACTAGTGTAGTAGTTCCGGAGGGAGTAGAACAAATTCAAAAGTATGCATTCTACAATTGTCCAAGCTTAAAGTCTGTGACATTACCATCTACAATTAGATTTATAAAGGAATATGCATTTGCATATGATACTAAAAAATATAATTCTAGTGCTCTTGAATCAATCAATCTAGAGGATGTAGAAGTAGTTGGACACAATGCATTTGAAGGCTGCGACAATTTAAAGGAAATTAATCTTAATAATTGCTATACAATTGGAGCCTATGGCTTTGCTGGATGTAAATCACTTACTGAGGTAGATTTGACAAAGGTTCGTAATGCGGGTGAAAAAACATTCTACAACTGTACTAATTTAACAAAGATTGTGACAAATGAATCAACAAAAATTAGTGCTGGTATGTTTGAAAATTCAGGTATAACTAGTATCACCTTAAATGCTACAGCTATTCCAGACCGTGCATTCTATAATTGTAAAAATTTAACAAGCATTACAATAAATGGTAAGCTGATATCAATTGGTACAAACGCGATCAGTAAAAACGAAAATTTAAAAGAAATTATTATTAATGGTTCAGTAGAATATATTAATGAAAAGGCATGTGAGAATAATGCTAATCTAGAAAAAATAGTACTACCAAATAGTAGTGTTAATGTATCTAGCTATGCATTTGCAAATAATCCTAAATTGAGCACGGTTGAATTTCAAGAAAAAACATTCTTCAGTACTTTAGAACAAAGTATGTTTGCAAATAGTGGCGTTTCGACATTTGTTGTAAATGAAAACAATCCTAATTATACATCTGAAAACGGTATGCTTGTAGCTAACAATAAGATATTATTAGTAGCTCCTAAGGCTGAATTAGGAGATTACACATTACCAAGTAATATTACTGCGATTGGTGATTATGCTTTCTCTGGTGTTAGTGGTATTACTAGTGTTACAATTAATAACAAAGTAGATTTAGGTATCGGAGTATTTGCAAGCTGTCCTAATTTAGCATCTGTTTCATTAAATGAAAAGCAAGATATTTCAGATAAATTATTCTATAATTGTTCTAATCTATCAACTGTTAATAATCTAGATAAGATTACCTTAATTGGAAAGTATTCGTTCTATAATACTGGTATCAAATATTTAACAATTTCAAGTAATGCAAATGTTTTATATCATTCATTTGAGCAATCAAGTGTCTTATCAGTAGTAATTGGTGATAATGCGACTATTGATGAGGGTGTATTTAAGAAGTGTAATTCTTTAGTAGAAGTAACTGTTCCTACATCATTCAAGGAAATCAAAGCTGAGACATTCTATGAATGTATAAATTTGTTAAGCTTTAATTTTGAAAATATTGAAAAGATTGGTGAAAGTTCATTCTATAAAACAAAGATTGCAGAAGCAAATATGCCAAATGTGCTATTCATTGGAGAATCAGCATTTAGAAATTGTAATAAGCTTGGGGTTATATCTATCCCTAAGGTTAAGGAAATTGCAGCTTATGCATTTTCATGTGATGAAGCAGCTACAGCTTCAGCTTTACAAGCTCCTATATTTACAAGTGTTGAATTACCTTCATCATTAACAAAGCTAGGTGTAGGCGCATTTATGAATTGTAATAAGCTAACTTCAGTTATTAACAATGGTACATGTGATATAGCAGAAAATGCATTTAGACAGTGCTTAGAATTAGAGAGTGTTACTTTATCTAATGCTATCAAGGTAGTAGGAAACTATGCATTTGCTGATTGTGCAAATTTAAACTCAATCAACTTAACAAATGTTGAAATAGTGGGCAAGGGCGCTTTTGGTGGTACAGCTAAATTGACTAATGTTGATTTATCTAACGCGTTAAGTGTATCTGATTTTGGATTCGCAGCTTCAGGATTAATTTCAAGCATAAATGCTCCAAAGCTAACTAATATAGGCTCATATGCATTCCAAATGACAAAGATTTCAGGCTTTACTGCTCCTAAGCTTGAATCAATTGGGGAAGGTGCATTCTATAAATCAACAGAATTAACATCATTTACTATTTCAAAGGATTTGAAATTTATTGGAGATCATGCTTTCCTTGACACAACTTCTTTAGAAAGTATTAATTATAATAACAACGGTGTTTTAAGTGAAACAGGAATTGTAAATAATTATGTGAGACTTGATAATGGCATATTATATACATATGTTACTGAGAAAAAGCTTAACCTTCATTCGGTTCCAGCCGCAAAAAGCTTTGAAACATTAGAGGTTCTTGAAGGTACTTATAGCATTGGCTTCTATGCCGGAAATGCTAACAAGAACGTAAAAGCAATCGTTTTACCTGATTCATTAAGGGTTATTGGAGATTATGCCTTCTTTGGATACACAGGACTTAATAGTGTTGAATTTAAGTCAATTAATGCTCCTACATTTGAATGCTCTTATGATTCATCATTAACTTTAACCGAAAAGGATCCGGGATATGAACAACTACAAAATTACTTCAACGTATATGGTAATATTTTATATTATACAAATTTTGTTAATTTGATTGGTAAGAATAAGCCATTAAATCTAATTGTTCCAAATAATTCAAAATTAAATGGCTACAATTCAATTATATTTGAGGTATATTTTGGTGGTATTGATAATGCCCAAAAGTCTAAATATACAGCAATGGATAGCTATTCTGTTTCTTATCTTGAGGCTATGGAAAGAATTATGAATATTTCTGTTGTGGCATTATCAGATGAGGCTTTAATTAATACTGCAAGTACAGCATATGCTAATATGAGTACAGATTTAACTAAATTTGGATATACCCAAGATGAAATTAACGCTATGAGTGATAAGCTTACAGCAATTTCTAAGGATTTAAGAGATCTTAAGTTTAAGACAGCATCAGCAGATGTAAAGAAATTGCAGGCAAAGCTAGATAGCCTTAATCCAGTATTCACAATTGATCGTTTATCAGAATTAAATAATCTTGCTAAAGAATTAAGTAAATTAACTATTTCAGAAAGAGCGATTCTTGATTTAACTAACTACAATGCTTTAATTTCATCATATAACGATTATTGTTCATCATTAAAACCAACAATTGATGCGGTAAATGAAGTCGCAAATAATTCATTTAATTATGCTAGTTCACTTGTGATTTCATTATTAAGCTTAATTACAGTTGCTGGTGTAGCATTAAAATCTAAGTTCTAAGGAGGAGAGAAAATGAAAAAAATTAAATATTTATTATTTACAGTTTTGGTATTCTCTCTTATAGCCTTAGCTTCATGTGGTGGCGACAAGGATATTGAGAATATTGAATCATTAGTATCAAGCATTAAGGCCTCTATATCTGAACCATATCAGGTTGTGACTACGACAAGCATTAAGGATGGACAAACTGAGGTATATAAAAGAGTTATAACTATTTCGCTTGAAAAAACGGATAAGCTTTCTGGTACTATTACAACAGAAACATATATGCTAAATTCGAGCTTTACTCTAGAAAAAAGTACATCAGTAGAAACCATTGAGGACATTAAGACTGATACATTATTCATGTATAATTTAAATGAAAGCTATTTTACAAGCTATACAGTTAATAATGATGGTTTAATTTCAACTGTTAAGGCATCCGCAGCTAAGGATTTATTAAATTCTCCTACTGTTGAGGTTGTAAGTGATTTTCCATTTAATATTACTTTAAATAATAAAAGGATATCTACATTAAGTACTTCATATAAAATGAATAGCAAGGATGTTGCAATTTCTACTATTTATAGTTATATTGATTAAAAAAAGGTGATGACTTAGTTTTTAATACTAAGCATCATTTTTTTTATAAATTATTTGTAAATTTTTAGAATTAAATGCTAGATTTTTTTTAATATTTAATTAAAGACAGGATTATATAAAAATGATATAATAAATTCAGTACTACGAGAATTTGAAATGGATGTGATTTTATGCTTAAGGTTATATTAAATAAAAACGAAGAAATTAATGTTATAAATGGCTATCCTTGGGTATTTAATAATGAAATAATAAATTTTGAAGGTAATATTGAAAATGGTAAGGTTTGCAGTGTTTATACATATGATCATAAATTTGTTGCATATGGTTTTTTAAATACTAATTCAAAGATTATGGTAAGAATATTATCATTAGACGAAAAAGAAGTTATAGATAAAGATTTTTTTAAAAAAAGAATATCATATGCAATTGAACATAGAAAGAATCTTGGCTGGAATGCAACTAGATTAGTATTTAGTGAGGCTGATTTCTTACCTGGACTTGTTGTGGATAAATATGGTGATTATTTATCGGTTCAATTTATGTCTTTAGGTATGGATATGATTAAACAAGATATAGTTGATATCTTAGTTGAATTAACCGGTTGTAAAGGAATTTATGAACGTAGCGATATGCCTGTTAGAGAAAAAGAAGGCTTAGAACAAGTGAAAGGTTTCTTATATGGTAAATTTGACCCTAGAGTCGAGATTGTTGAAGATGGAATAAAGATGATAGTCGATATAGAAAATGGTCAAAAAACGGGTTATTTTCTAGATCAGAAGCTAAATCGAGATATTTTGAGATTATATGCAAAAGACCAAGTGGTATTAGATGCATTTTCAAATGTTGGTGGCTTTGCGCTTCATGCGTGTAAGTATGGAGCTTTGCATGTAGATGCCTGTGACATATCCCAGCGTGCATGTGATGAGATTGCAAATAATGCGAAACTCAATGGTTTTACACAGCTAAATGCCAAGTGCGTGGATGTGTTTGATTATTTGCATTCTGAAAATATTAAGAATAGGTACTCAGTTATTATTCTCGATCCACCTGCTTTTTCTAAAAATAAGGAATCTTTGAAGAAAGCATACAGGGGATATAAGGAAATAAACATGCAAGCAATGAAGATTATTAAATCTGGTGGATATTTATTAACATTTAGTTGTTCACAACATATGACACCCGATTTATTTATGCAAATGGTAAATGAAGCTGCGCATGATGCAGGAAGAACAATTCAATTTTTAGATTTCAGAATTCAAGCACCAGATCATCCTGCGTTACTTCAATCAGAAGAGCAATTATATTTAAAATGTATGATATTAAGAGTAAAATAAAAAAATCAGTCTCAAAAACGAGGCTGATTTTACTATGTGTGCCGGGCATGGCATTAGTCTTACTGGTGAAAGTCCAGTCACGGGTATT
>CAMELE010000017.1 GCA_945923475.1 uncultured Mollicutes bacterium | reverse complement strand
AATACAAGTATGGTATATTTGCTTAATTATCAGTCATATTCTTGAAAATAACCAAATATTATATTTTAGACGATGATTTTGGCAAATAATATAATATATTACAAAAAACAAAAAAAATCATTATTTCATTTGAAAAATAAGTACTCATACATTGAAAATTTGATAAAAAGTGGTATAATAATAAAATGTATAATTATCGAATGGAGATGGAAATATGAGCAAAATTAATTTAGACCAATTAGCAAGCTTTTTAAAGGATCAAGGATTCGTTTATCAAGGTAGCGAAATATATGGTGGACTAGCCAACTCTTGGGATTTTGGTCCTCTTGGAGTATTGCTTAGAAAGAATATTAAGGATTCATGGTGGAAGAAGATTGTAACTGAATCAAGATATAATGTTGGACTTGATAGTGCAATTTTAATGAATCCAGAAATTTGGGTGGCAACAGGTCATGTTGGAGGATTTTCAGATCCACTTATTGATTGTAAAAACTGTCATTCACGTTTTAGAGCTGATAAGCTAATTGAAGACTATACTCATGGTGAAATCACAGGTGATGGTATGTCAAATGAACAGCTTATTGAATATATTAAGGAGCATAAAATTGCTTGTCCTGACTGTGGTAGTCATGACTTTACTAATATAAGACAATTTAATTTAATGTTTCAAACTCACATGGGTGTAGTAGAAGATAGATTGTCTACAGTTTATCTAAGACCTGAAACAGCACAAGGTATTTTTGTAAATTTTAAAAATATCCAAAGAACTACACGTCGTAAATTACCATTTGGTGTTGGTCAAATCGGTAAAGCATTCCGTAATGAGATTACTCCAGGAAACTTTATTTTCCGTTTAAGAGAATTTGAGCAAATGGAATTAGAATTCTTCTGTAAGCCAGGAACTGAAATTGATTGGTTCCAATATTGGCGTAAATATTGTATGGATTTCTTAGTATCTATGGGTGTAAACAAGGATGAACTTCGTTATCGTGATCATGATAAGTCTGAACTTTCATTCTACTCAAATGCTACTACTGATATTGAATATAACTTCCCATGGGGATTTGGAGAGCTTTGGGGAATTGCATCTCGTACAAATTATGACTTGACTAGACATATGGAGCATTCTAAGGCAAATATGGAATATTTAGATCCTGAAACAAATGAAAGATATATTCCATATGTAGTTGAACCATCTGTTGGTGTAGAAAGAATGATGCTAGCAATATTATTTAGTGCTTATGATGAGGAAGTATTACCTAATGGAGATACAAGACAGGTATTAAGATTAAAGCCACATTTAGCACCATATCAGGTTGCAGTTTTACCACTTATTAAAAAAATACATCAAGAAAAAGCATATGAGGTTTATGATTTATTATCAAAACGTTTCTCATGTGTATATGATGAGGCTCAAGCAATCGGAAAGAGATATCGTCGTCAGGATGCAATAGGTACACCATTTGTTATTTGTGTTGATGATGAAACACTTAATAATAACACTGTTACAGTTAGACTTCGTGATACAATGGAACAGGTAACCTTAAAATTAGATGATGTTGTAGATTATATTAATAAAGGTATTGAATTTTAATTAACAATTAGATAGAAGGAGGTCATTATGGTATCAAATGAACAAATCGATGAAATAATAGAGAAAACTGATATAGTTGATTTAGTTTCGGAGTATGTTAATCTTGAAAAGGCAGGCTCATCATATCGAGGCCTTTGTCCATTCCATAATGAAAAAACACCATCATTTATGGTGTCTCCTTCCAAGAAAATTGCCAAATGCATGGGATGTGGTGGCGGAGGAAGCCCAATATCGTTTTTGATGCAAATAAAAAATATATCCTTCATTGAGGCAGTATCTGAGCTTGCGGCTAAGGCAGGTATAAAAATTGATGGTATTCAAAAGAAAAAGAACGGCCCTGATTATTCAAAATATTATTCAATTATGGATACAGCCGCAAAATTTTTCAGACATTCCTTATTGAATACTAAATCTGGGGAAAAAGCCTTAGAGTATTTACATAAGCGTGGCATCGATGACAAACAAATTGAAGCCTTTGAAATTGGATTTGCACCCAACTTAAATCAGGCCTTATATAATGTTTTAAAGGAATCAGGCTTTAATGAAATTGATATGTCAGAGCTTGGTCTTATAAAAAGTGGTAATAATGGCTTTTATGATTTGTTTAAAAATCGTATTATGTTTCCGATTAAGGATGAGCAAGGGCACGTCGTTGCTTTTTCAGGAAGAATTTATGTTAAGGATGATAGCCAGCCTAAATATGTAAATTCTCCAGAAACTATCATTTTTAAAAAAGGTAACACATTATTTCATTTAAGTGATGCTATATCTAATATTAGAAAAACTCATCGTGTTGTTTTGTGTGAGGGTCAAATTGATGTCATTTCTGCAACAAAAAGTGGTATTGATGAAGCCATTTGCTCAATGGGTACGGCTTTAACTGCAAACCAGGTTAAAATTATTTCAAAATATGCTAAAGAAGTAGTTTTGGTTTATGACGGTGATAATGCTGGTCAAAAGGCAATGGTTAAGGCAATTAAGCTTATTGAAGCTGAATCTGACTTAAAGCTAAGACTAGTTTCTTTACCTTCAAAAATGGATCCTGATGAATTTGTATCTGCAAATGGACCAGAAGCGTTTTTGGATTATTTCAACAAGAATCAGCTAGATAGTACTGATTTTATGCTAAAATATGCGACTCAGGACAAGAATTTTAGTGATATGTCTGAGGTTGAAGCTGCTAAGTTAATAATTTTTGATTATCTAAAGCTTAAAAATAGTCAGGTAATTACGGAACGTGTTTTAGAAAAATTATCAGATATAATGGTTATTTCTAAAGCATCACTATCAATTGACTTCAGTAAGTATTGTAATACAAATCAAGTGCCAAACTTTGCCGAAATTAGTACTAACGAAACACTTATTAATAATAATATTCCATCGAATGAGTTTTTAAGTAGTGCTGCTAGATGTGAGCTTAGATTAATTAATTATGGGAAGATATCTAAAGACATTGCAATGAAAATCGAGGATAGTTCTTTATTAAAAAAGCCTTTTATTGAATATCTTGAACGCTTGAACCAAAAATTATGGTCTAAATTGGTTGATGAATATTATATTACTAATGATAAATTCGATGAAAATATTTTCTTAACCTATTTAAAACATGATTTATATAATTGCTATGTTGCAAATATTGAGTCGTTGGAAAAAAATTTTGATAAATATAATCCATATAATGAAAAGGATATGAATGAATGTATTAAATCACTTGTTTCTAATGCACCTAAAAAGGAAATAGATGAAATTGATAAAAGCTTTTATAATGCTTCTTATGAAAATAAGAAAGAGTTGTTGAATGCTAAAATTGAAAAATTAAAAGAGCTTAACAAAAATAAAAAGGAAAGCAGGAAATAATGGATGGAATTTACTAAGAAAAAGCAGGTATTAATAAAAAAAGGTCAGGAATATGGATATGTTCTTGTATCAGATATAACTGAATTTTTTGACGAGGATTCTAAAGAATATATTAGTATTGTTGAGGAACTTGTTTCGAAAAAAATTGATGTTTTAGACGAAGAACCTGAACAAGTAAATGAAGAGTTTGACGTTTCCAAGGTTGAAGAGGTTTCAATTGAAGATTATGATAAAATTTCACCTTCAATCTATGTTGAAGATTCAGTAAGAATGTATTTAAAAGAAATTGGTCTAATTCCGTTATTATCAATTGATGAGGAGAAAAAACTGTTTTCTATTGTATCTAAAGGAAAAAAAGCCCAAAAGGAAATTGATTTATTAGATTTAGATGAAGGTAAAGATTTACCACAAGAAGAATTTAATGAATTAATGGATATTGTAGAAGAATCAGATGATGCTAAAAATAAGATTGTAGAAGCAAACCTAAGGCTTGTTGTATCTATAGCCAAGAAATATACAGGAAGAGGCTTGCAATTTTTGGATTTGATTCAAGAAGGTAATATGGGTCTTATTAGAGCTGTAGATAAATTTGAAGAAGAAAAAAATTGTAAATTTTCTACATATGCAACCTATTGGATTCGTCAAGCCATTAATCGTGCTATAGCAGATCAAGGTCGAACAATAAGAATACCTGTACATATGGGTGAAACAATAAATAAATTAGTTAAAACAGAGCGTAAGCTTACTCAGGAGCTAGGGCGCTCACCAACAAATGAGGAGCTAGCAAACAGATTAAACATTGATGCTGAGAAGGTCATTGAAATTAAAAAGGTTTCATTGGAGCCAATATCATTAGAGGTTTCAATTGGAGATGAAGATGAATCATCACTTCAAGATTTCGTTCCTGACAAATATTCTTTAAATCCTGATGAATATACGACTAAAAAAAAGCTACGAGAAGAAATTAATTACGTATTATCAACTCTAAGCGAACGTGAAGCAGAGGTTTTAAGGCTACGAAATGGCCTTGTTGATGGAAGGGTAAGGACCTTAGAAGAGGTAGGCCTTATCTTTGGGGTAACTAGAGAAAGAATTCGTCAAATTGAAGCTAAAGCCTTAAAAAAGCTAAAAAATCCTTCAAAATCAAAAAACCTAAGAGAATTTATTTATAAAAATAAATACTAATTATAAAATATAAAAATGAAAGTAGGAATTATTTATGGATTTTCAAACAGTTTTACAAGAATTAATTGAAAAAAGTAAAGAAACAGATTATGTTTTAGTTGCAGAAATCACTCAGTTTTATGATGAGGATTCTGAGGAATATGCTAAAATTGTTAAGGAATTGGTTTCTAAAAAAATAAGTGTTTTAGAAGAAGAGCCAGCTGATGTTATAACCGAGGAATTTGACGCTTCAAAGGTTGAAGAGGTTTCAATCGATGATTTTGATACTTTACCTCCATCAATTAAGGTTGATGATCCTGTTAGAATGTATCTTAAGGAAATTGGAAAAATCCCTTTATTAAGCCAAGATGATGAAAAAAAATATGCTAAGATGGTTGAAGAGGGTCAAGCTGCTCAAAGAAAACTAGATATTATAGATGATGACGATAATAATACAGTTTCACAAGAAGAATATGAAAAATTGCTTGATATTGTTGAGCGTGCTGAGGATGCTAAAAACAAAATTGCCGAGGCAAACCTAAGGCTAGTTGTATCTATTGCGAAGAAATATACAGGAAGAGGCTTACAATTTTTAGATTTAATTCAAGAAGGAAATATGGGTCTTTTACGTGCTGTTGATAAGTTTGAGGAGAAAAAGGATTTTAAATTCTCAACATATGCTACTTGGTGGATTCGTCAAGCAATAACTAGAGCTGTTGCAGATCAAGCACGTACAATTCGTATTCCTGTTCACATGGTAGAAACGATTAATAAGCTTGTTCGTGTTCAACGTCAATTAGTTCAAGAATTAGGTAGAGAGCCTTCTACTGAAGAGGTTGCTAAGCGCATGGATATTACTGTTGAGAAGGTCCAAGCAATTCAAAAAATTGCTCAAGAGCCAATTTCGTTAGAATCACCTGTAGGTGAGGAAGAGGATTCTTCTTTAGGAGATTTCGTTGCTGATCAAAATACTCTTGATCCATATGAGTATACTGCTCAAAAGAAGCTTAGAGAAGAGCTTGATAATGTTTTAGCTACACTAACTGATCGTGAAGAAAGAGTATTAAGACTTCGTTTTGGTTTATTAGATGGTAGAGAAAGAACGCTTGAAGAGGTAGGTAAGGAATTTGGAGTTACTCGTGAGCGTATTCGTCAAATTGAAGCTAAAGCATTACGTAAATTAAAACATCCATCTCGTTCAAAGAAATTAAAGGATTTCTTAATTAAAAAATGATAGATCGCATTGATTTTTTAGCATCTTTAACTCAAGGGTCTGAGTCATTGGTTGATTGTGGATGTGACCATGGCTATGTAGCAATTAAGGCTATTGAAGACTATCAGGTAAAGCATTGCTATTTACTAGATATTAATGAGGGCCCATTAACGAACGCTAAAAATAATTGTGCTTCTAAGGGATTACTAGATTCATGTGAATTTATTCTTTCCGATGGTTTAAATAAATTTGAAGGAAAAACAGACACCTTGCTTATTGCAGGCATGGGTGGTTTACTTATTAAATCAATCATATCTAATGATTATGAAAAGGCAAAAAAATTTAAAAAAATAATTTTAGCTGCTCAGTCAGATGTTGATAAGCTTAGAGCTTATTTGATTTCTAACTATTTTGTCTTTGATAATGAGTATTTAATCAAGGATGGAAAGCATAATTATGAGATTATTGTATGTCATTTTGATGAGGCTAAAAAGGTTAAATATGACCTATTAGATATGAAATTTGGGCCAATATTAAGACGTGAGCAATCTCCTTTGTTTAAGGAAATAATTGCAAATAAGAAAAAAATGTATCAAGAGTTTTTACATATGGCTAAGGATGATGAGTCAAAAGCTAGACTAAAAATAGAATTAGCATATATTGCAATGCTAGAAGGAGCATTAAAATAATGGAAAAAGTGTTTTTATTTAATACAGCAAATTATTATGAGTTGTTTTTAGCTGATGATAAAAAGCGTGATATTATTGTTATCGTACCTGGTGGAGGATATCATCATTGTTCAGATTTAGAGGCTAGTAATGTTGCTGCTAAATTTAATGAATATGGATATCATGCTGTTGTGCTAAAGTATAGAGAAACATTAGATAAGTATCCATTCCCCCAAAAGCTTTTAGCCTATACAATTGATACGATGAAGAAGAATGAATTAGTATCTAGAATATTTACTATTGGTTTTTCAGCTGGAGGACATTTAGTTTTATCTAATGCTTGCTATTACAAGGAATATGGATATGATTCTAAGCCTGATGGATTAATTTTATGCTATCCAGTTGTTTCCACTGCTCCAGGTATAGCTCATGATTTATCTTTTAAACTCCTACTTGATGATGATTTGAATGAGGCTAGCTTGGACAAGTTATCGTTAGAAAAGCATATATCAAACGACCTACCACCTGTATTTTTATGGCATTGCTTTACTGATGAATCTGTTCCCGTGACTAATTCACTTGTCTTACTTAATTCTTTAAAGAAATATAACATTAAAACTGAATGCCATATTTTTTCTGAAGGCGTTCATGGTATGAGTCTTAGTGATGAAACTACTGGAATTCTTGATTCTAGGAAGAATAATCCTTATGTTTCGAGATGGTTTTTAATGTGTATAGACTGGCTTAAGCATAATTTTTCTTAAAAAGTATATAAAATAACGATATTTTAAAATTTTTTGTTTATTTTAAAATCTAATAATGCTATAATGTCTCCATAGACAATGTCGCGTAAAGTGCCATCACCTAGGATAATGTGTTGGACGAAGAGTAGAAACTCGCGGTGGCATTGCGATCCACATAATATTAAGTGGATCTCTATGGAGGTCTTTTTTTATGGTAAAAATCAAGAATTATTTAAAATTTGTGCAGTCACATCTAATGTTTGTTTTATTATTGTCCATCATTATCGGAGGAATAATGGCTATTTCTATATATTACTTTTATAATCCGACACATGATGTATATCAGATTACATTTAAGGCTTCAAGCCTTGATTCAGACAAAATTGTAACGGAAGATTATATTATTTCAATTAAAGATAAAATTGAAGGAGAAAGAATACAAGGTTATAATGAAGAAACCCAAAAATATCCATATTCGTCCTTTGATTATGTCGATACGAGGGCTGTAGCAAAAGGCTCTAGTATTGAAAAGAAAGATGATTTGTTTGTATTGAGGATTGAAAAAAGGCAATTTAATTCGTGGCAACAGGCTAGAAGATTTATGAAAAGAATGATTACCGACTCATCAGAAAATCCGATATATATTTTAAGAAATGGTGAAGAAGTTACATCAGATAATTCGAAGGTTTTAGAAGAAAGTATTGTTGTAAATATAGGAAGTCAAAAGGAATATGTGTTTTTTCTATATGGAATGGCTATTGGTTTTGGAGTATCATTAATTATTTTATTGATTTTACATATTGTTTATAAGGAAGCACTTATAGATACATTACCATATGATAATGAAAGGATATTTAAAACTCCATTTCATTTAAATTACTTTAAAGCATCAGTTAAGGAACTAAAATCCTTAAGGAATTGTGTTACAATAGCAATTCTATTTGCTTTACAATTATGTGCTAAATTTATTCCTTTACCATCTGGATTCGGTAATTTAGGTCTAGGAATAGGATATTTGGTTTTTAGTATAATTTCAATGCTATATGGACCGATTGCAGGTATTACGATTGGATTTTGTTCGGATATAATTGGCTATATTGTTAAACCAGATGGTGTATTTTTCCTAGGCTATACGTTATCTGCAATGCTATCGGGCTTGATTTATGCCTTGTGCTTATATCGAACGAGAGTTTCATTTATGAAGTGCTTGTTTGCAAGAATATTTGTAAATCTATTTGTAAATACAGTTCTTGGAACACTTTGGTGGTGGATTATAAATGATTACAGCTTTTCATTTTCTTGGTATTTATTAACAATGGAATTACCTAAGAATTTAGTTTATTTACTTCCTCAATCAGCTTTAATGTATTTTGTTATTAAAAGCTTATCAAAGCCACTTCTAAGAGCACAATTAATTGATGAAGAAATTGCTTTAAATATAAGAATAATCTAAGCATAAATTTTGTGTCTTGTATTGCAAATCAATACTTAATATTGTATAATAAATTGAATTCGATAATACCATAAAGAGAAGGTGAGAGACAAGCTCGATGACCCTTCAGCAACCCCTAATTATATTAGCTCGGTGCTAAAGCTTGAATGATGGATCAAAATAAAAGTCCATTGTGGACTTTTTTATTTGTTTGGAGGAAAAATGATAGCTTCAGTTGTATTAGATATCAAAAACAGTCAACTAAATAAAGCATTTGAATATGTAGTACCAAAAAAATATGAAGATATTATTTGTCCTGGTATAAGAGTCTTTGCCCCATTTGGTAAAAGAAATTTAATGGGGATTGTTATCGAATTAAAAGAAGAAGCTAATCCCGAATATAAATTAAAGGAAATCATAAGCTTATTAGATATTGAACCGGTTTTATCAGAGGAAATGATTTTATTAGGTAAGAAACTAAGTGCATACTATTATTCTTTTTTAATTGAAAATTATTTTATGATGATTCCTAACTCATTAAAAGGTAAATATGTTAAAATAGTTGATTTTACAAACTATGATAATAGTATTGAATCAATCAATATAATACTTAATGGAAGAATACGAGCGCCTTTGAATGATTTTGTTGAAAATTTGAAGGATATAAAGCATCTAAAGGAGCGCTCTTTAATTACTATTACAAATGATTTTGAGCAAAAGGGTTCAATTAAATATAAGAAAATCGTTTACGTTGAGGATGAGTCTTTAGCATCTACATCTAAACAAAAAGAAATTATCAAGTATTTATTAGAAAACAACGGACGTCAAGAGATAAGTATTTTGGTCAATGATTTAGGATATTCTGCATCTACTATTAAAACAATGATAAAAAACAATGTTTTAAGACTATCTTTAGAGGAAGACTTTAGGAGTGTAAAATATACTGAGGTTCTAGATAAGAAAGTTATCTTAAATGATGAGCAAAAGTTAGCATTTAATCAAATAAAGGGAAGCTTTAATAAATTTGATGAGTTTTTAATAAAAGGTATATGTGGCTCTGGTAAAACAGAAATTTATTTAAATTTAATTGAGGAAACTCTTAATTTAGGTAAGCAGGCTATAATGCTCGTTCCAGAAATATCCTTAACACCTCAAATGGCTTCACGGTTTAAAGCTCGTTTTGGAAATTTAGTTGCGATTATGCACTCAAGGCTTTCTGATGGAGAACGCTTTGATGAATGGAGAAAGATTAAGAATAATACAGCTAGAATTGTGGTTGGTCCTAGAAGTGCATTATTTGTTCCGATGAATAATATTGGGATAATAATTCTTGATGAGGAGCACTCAGAATCGTATATTCAGGATACGAATCCTAGATATGATGCCCATTATGTTGCGGCACTAAGAGCTCAATATCATAATTGCCCTTTAGTATATGGAAGTGCAACTCCTCTTGTTACTACATATTATAACGCTAACGAAGGTAAGCTTAAACTAATCGAGCTTAAAAAAAGAGCAAATAATCGACCATTGCCTATTTCATTTATAGTAGATATGAAAGATGAGCTCAAGGCAGGCTGTCGTAGTGTGATTTCAAGACCACTTAAGGAAGCATTAATTGAGACGTTTAATAAAAATGAACAAGCTGTTTTGTTAATCAATAGAAGAGGATATTCTACATTTGTAATGTGTAGATCATGTGGAGAAGAGGTTAAATGTCCTCATTGTGATATATCTCTTACGTATCATAAATCGACTGAACGTCTTGTCTGCCATTATTGTGGGTATCAAACGTATGTTCCAAGTATATGTCCTAAATGTGGCTCTAGATATATTCGGTTTTTGGGTGATGGAACGCAAAAGCTAGAAGAGGAAATAACAAATTTATTACCAGAGGCAAGAGTAATTAGAATGGATTCTGATTCAACAAGTAAAAAAAATGCACATGATGAAATAATTACAAAATTTTTAAATCATGAGGCCGATATTTTGTTAGGTACTCAGGTTGTAGCTAAAGGACTTGATTTCCCCCTTGTTAGCCTAGTTGGAATTGTAAATGCGGATTTAGGACTTAAAATGCCATTTTATGATTCGTTTGAAAAAACATATGATTTGCTAGAGCAGGCTTCTGGAAGAGCCGGAAGAAAGGATACGGATGGTAAGGTTATCATTCAAACCTATAATCCTTTACATATTGCAATTAGAGCCGCATCAGTTCATAATTATAATATGTTTTATGATGAAGAAATTATCTATCGCAAGCGTGCTAATAATCCACCGTTTACCAATATGATCGAAATTTTGGTTTACTCGATTGATAAGAATAAAGCTTTTTCGGAAATTAATAATATAAAAAATGCATTACTTAAGCATAATGAGAAAATCATGATTTTGGGACCAATTCCAAATTACATTTTTAAAATAAAGGATAAATTTATATTTCAAATGATAATTAGGATGAATGAAGAAGATATATCAGTTTTATCTTCAATTAACGAAAGCTTTGCAGTCAAAAAGGATGTATTTTTACAGATAAAAAGGATGTGATATAATGAAAATTATTTTTATGGGAACTCCTGAATTTGCGATTCCTTCGCTTGTTGCGTTAAATGAAAAATATGAAGTTGTGCTTGTTGTTTCACAACCGGCTAAGCCAGAGGGTAGGAAGGCTATTCTTCATGAACCGCCTGTAATCGAAAAGGCTCGTGAGCTTGGGCTTAAAACCTATCAGCCTCAGTTTATTAAGGATTCGTATGACTATTTTAAAAATATTGAAGCGGATATGATTGTTACGGCAGCATATGGTCAATTTATACCAAGTAGGATTTTAAAGCTTTATAAAAAGGCTATTAATGTTCATGGATCACTATTACCTCTTCATCGTGGAGGTGCACCAATCCAACGAGCAATAATGGAGGGAGATAAGGAAACTGGAGTAACTATCATGGAAATGGTTAAAAAAATGGATGCTGGTAGAATGTACGCTAAAGCTAGCATTCCTATATTAAATGAAGATAATAATACATCTTTATTCTCAAAGCTTTCTATTTTAGGAGCTAAGCTTTTAATGGATAATATTGAAGATATATATAATGGAAAAAATTTAGGTGATGAGCAAGACGAATCATTAGCCACAATTTCACCCAATATTAGTAAGGAAGAAGAAAAAATTGATTTTAATAGAAGTGCAATTGAGGTTTTTAATCAAATTAGAGGTCTATCATTAAATCCAGGGGCATATGCATTATTTAATAATAATAGAATAAAAATATATCAAGCTTCAATTGTAAAGGATATTAGTGATAAATTACCAGGTCTAATTTTAGAGATTAACAAGGCATTAATAATCAAATGTAAGGATGATGCAATTAAGGTTGAAATCCTCCAAGTCCCTGGTAAGAAGCAAGTAAATATTAAAGATTTTCTAAATGGCCAAAAAATGTTCAAGGTTAATGATTACTTTCAATAGTATTTAACAAAGAAAAATGCTATAATATGTTGTAAAGTGAGGTGGCATCTTGAAAAAATTAAAAAAAATATCGTTTGGTCAAATTTTTAATGATTTATTTGGATTTGAAAAAGGTATTGATATTTCTGATGAAACCCAAGTATTATTTAGACGTAATATTGTTATAAAAAACATTATTTTCGTATCAAACTTAGTATATTCCATCTTGATGACTATCATTTCAGCTATTACTAATACAAACTCGAATTGGGTATTAACTGCGATATTATTCCCGTTAACTATTTTGATAAATAAAACACTAAAGAATATGATTTTTAAGCATAAGGATGATATGATGCATCAAACAATTGCAATGTATATAGCTTGTTTTTACATGTTTTTATCATCAATAATAATTTATATGAAAATGAAAACGGGTAATACAAGCTTTGGTGAAGCAGGATATATGCTTATATATTATTCACTAGTTGTAGTTAGCTTGTATCAAAATAAAAAATTACTTAAAACAATATCATATTGGTTTATAGTAATAATTACAATTCTTCATTTATCAATTACTTATAATATGGTAAGCACTGAGTTTGAAGGAAACCTCCTCCAACAAATTGGTGAGTTTCTTTCCTCCGAAGCCTTTGCAGATATATGCTTAAGAACAATTATCTTAGCCTCATTTATATTAGTTCTTTATGTTATTGTGTCTATCACTCAGTATATGCAAGACCAAAGACGTATTGAGCTTATTAAAAGAAAAGAGGTCCAAGATGAATTTACTAGTATTGTAAATGAAATGTTTACAGTTACAATTAATAATAATATGGTGTCTAAATCTGAAAAAGAGCATGTTGAGGTTGTCAGTCAGGTTGCTAAGCGCTTTAGTGAAATAATGGGATATAATCCAGATAAATGTATGAAAATTTATGAATATTCTTTAGTCCATATTACTAAAACTGTTGATTTGGTGACAGATTCGATTGAGGATAATGATGCTAAATTTGAATATCTAAGGAATCAGGCATCCTTAGGTAATGAGATTATTAAGCGATTAGAGCTTGATAGACTATGTGACGAAATATTAAGAGCTCATTCATACGGAATTGTAGATGAAGAGAGAAGTAAATATTTAGTTGAAAATAAAAAAACTGAAGAGGAGCAAATCATTTTAATATCTGATATGTATGTAAGCTTACGTAGCTTAAAAAGCTATAAGCGTCCATATAATCATAGTTTAACTATAGATACATTAAAGAATGAGTTTAGTAAATACTTTAGTGTAAATGTATTTGAAAGATTTATCCGCTTTCAGGATCAATTTGAAAAAATTTATGATAATTTTTAGGAGGTTATTTATGGAGCATAAAACTTATTTAACACAAGGAACGTGTTCGAAGCAAATTGATTTTGATTATGATGAAAATGGTCTTATTCATAATCTAAAATTTATTTCTGGCTGTAATGGAAATTTAAAAGCTATTGGTAAGCTTTGCGAGGGAAAACCAATGAAGGAAATTATGGAAATACTAAAAGGTAATACCTGTGGCCCTCGTAATACAAGCTGTGCTGATCAATTAGCATGTGCAATTAAGGAGGTTATTGACAATGCCTAGATTTTTTACTTCTGAATCTGTAACTGAAGGACATCCTGATAAAATTTGTGACCAAATCAGTGATGCAATATTAGATGATATTTTAGCAAATGATCCAAATGGACGTGTTGCATGTGAAACAATTGTTACAACAGGTTTATGTGTTGTATTTGGGGAAATTACGACTAATCATTACGTTGACGTACAAAAAATTGTAAGAGATAAGGTTGCTGAGATTGGATATACAAGAGGAAAATTTGGCTTTGATGCTGAAAATTTAGCAGTTTTAACTGCAATTGATCCTCAATCTCCAGATATTGCAATGGGTGTTGATGAATCACAAAACCACGAGCAGGGTGCTGGTGACCAGGGTATGATGTTTGGATATGCGTGTGATGAAACTGATGTATATATGCCACTTGCAATTACATTAGCTCAACGTCTTGCTAAAAAATTAACTGATGTTAGAAAAGATGGAACATTAGCATATTTAAGGCCTGATGGAAAGACACAGGTAACTGTCGAATATGATGATGATGGTAAAATTATGCGTGTAGATACAGTTTTAATTTCTACTCAGCATTCTCCTGAGGTTGATATGAAGACTCTTGCGGATGACATTAAGCGCGAGGTTGTAGATAAAATAATTCCAGCTAATTTGGTTGATGCTAATACAAAGTATTTATTTAATCCTACAGGACGCTTTGTTGTTGGTGGACCTCAAGGTGATTCTGGCTTAACTGGTAGAAAAATTATCGTTGATACATATGGTGGAGCTGCTTGTCATGGCGGTGGTGCTTTTTCAGGAAAAGACCCATCTAAGGTAGATAGAAGTGCTTCATATATGGCAAGATATATTGCCAAAAATGTAGTTGCATCCGGAGTTGCTTCAAAATGTCAAATTCAATTATCCTATGCTATTGGTGTAGCGGAGCCTACAAGTATTTTAGTAGATACATTTGGTACTGCAAAGGTTTCTGAAAGACTAATTGAACAAGCAATTAAAGAAAACTTTAAGCTTACTCCAAAGGGTATTATTGAATCATTAGATTTAAAACGACCAATATATTCTAAGACAGCGGCTTATGGTCATTTCGGTAGAAATGATATTGATTTACCATGGGAGCATTTAGATAAGGTAGATGTATTTAAAAAATTAATATAAAAATTATTTAGACATAATAAGACTGTTATTGAGTTCATTTTAGCAATAATGGTCTTTTTTTTATAAAAAAGTTATTTATATGCTGTATTAATAATCTCACCATTATATAGTTTTATAAAAGCCTTAGGTAAGCCGTTTATTGACATTAATAGTGTGATTTTATATAATGAAAAATGGTGATAAAATGAAGTGCCTTGCTTGTAAACGATATTTTAATCAAAAATTAAAGCTTAGTAATTTACTACAAAAGAGTAAATATATTATTTGTGATAGCTGTTATTTAAAGTATCATATCAATATTAATGTCATAAATGTTCCGCTTAATAATTATGAATTAAGAATTTATTCATTATTTGATAAAAATTATAGAATTAATTCATTAGCTTTTTCGTATGAATATTCAAGATTATTTAATTATGTATATTGTAAGGATGAGAAATCAATAGTTTTAAGTTTTGATAAGCTACGGCTAAATGAAACATTATTATTTATTTTAGATGATTTATCGACATTTTATGCAAAAAATATTTGTATTATTTGTAATTATCTGCTAGATTGAGTATTAATTTTTGGTACGATTAACAGAAAATAATCTGTAAAATGATTTATAATCAAATTGTATTAGAAAGGGGTAAAAAAATATGTTAGTTGGAAAAGTAAAATGGTTTAATAATGAGAAAGGATATGGATTTATAATCAAAGAAAATTATGATGATATATTTGTTCATTATTCCCAAATTCAAGATGAAGGTTTTAAAACCTTAGAGGAAGGTCAGGTTGTCGAATTTGAACTTGTAAATGGTGATAAAGGCCTTCAAGCACAGAACGTATATAAAATTACAAAAAACTAATATCATTTAATTGAAAATGCTTTCATTCTATGCTATAATACAAGTGTAAAAGGAAAGTACTTATTAGTGAAGGAGTGATTTTAATATGAAAGTAGAAGTAGTTGGAAAAAATGGTTTTGTTCCAAGCCAAACAAATAAGGAATTTGCAGCTGACAAGCTAAAAAAGATTGAGTTGTATTTCCAAGATCAAGAAGAATTAGAGGCACGTGTTGTATGCAAGGTGTATTCTGAATATCATAAGGTTGAGGTAACAATTCCAGCAAAGAACATCATATTAAGAGCAGAAGCAACTGACCAGGATGTTTATAGTGCGTTAGATAAGGCTTTAGATAAGCTAGTAGCACAAATTAAAAAATATAAAACAAGAGTTAAGACAAAGGATAATAAAGAAGGAATTAAAGAAGTATTTAATAATGAAGCCTTTGATGCAAAAGCTCTTGAAAAGGAAATTATAGCATCTCAACTTGTACGTTCTAAGAAGGTTGAATTAACACCTCTTACTGTTGATGAAGCAATAGAACAAATGGAATTAACTGGACATGATTTCTATATTTTCCAAAATAAAGATATGAATAATACTGTATGTGTTATTTATACACGTGAAGATGGAGATTATGCAGTAATCGAAACAAAATAAACTAAAAATAAGGGATTAAAGTCAAAATTCGATTTTAATCTCTTTTTTTTAATAAAATATAAGAAAAATTTACTATTAATTTCTTAATTACCTTGAAGTAGATCCTAATTTTAGGATTTACCCCTAAAATAGGGTGTTAAGAAATAAAAAAATCCATCATATATGATGTACATTAATACAAATTAATAATCTAACTCGCTTTCAAAGAGAAGGTCTAAATCTTTTTTTTAAAAGATATAAATTACCTAATTTGGCAAGACCGAGTTTTTCTTTTATTTTCTCGTAGGTACTACTTTTAGTAGAATTATTAATATAAGATAAATCCTAAATTTTGGGGTGTTAAATCCTAAATACGGGTTACCTGCTTTAAATTTAGTAAATCTAATTTTTAATGCTTAATGAATATGATTTACATAAAATATTATAAAAAGCAAATTTAATATTGACTAGTCACATATAATAAATTAAAATTAGTATGTAGTTAAACTAAATAGTATTACTTTATTATTGAGGGTGATTAAATGATAAGCTCAAGTGAATTCATCAAAGGTTATACAAAAATAATAATATGCTCATATTTATACAAACAACGAGATTATTTATATAGTATTGTAAAAAAAATATTGAATGATGGTCGGGGATATATAAAAATAAGTAATCCTTCCGCTTTGATGGTTATGAAGGAGTTAGAAAATGATGGTTTAGTTTCTTTTTCAATTGAGATATCTGATCAAAATCAAGCAAGAAAGTATTATGAATTAACAAATAAAGGGAAAGATTATTATTTGAAAAATGTATATGACTACAAAAAAAGTTTATATCTATTGAAAGGTATGATGGGTGAGGATGATGAAAAGTGATTATGAAATGATAAAAAAAAGAGTTAAGAATGAACTTAAATCTAGAAACTTTATTAATAAGAAAACTATTGAAGAACTATCTCAATCTTGTTTTGATGATTATAAATTATCGTTAGAAAATGGAATAAGTGAAGAAGAATCTTTAAATTACGCAATAACTTCGCTAAATGAAACACTTGATTCTTATGCTTTGACTACAAGTAAACCTAATAAGTATCAGTTTTCACTTATGTTAAGCTTAATTTTGTTTGCTGCATGCTATTTTGTTTCAATGCTTGGCTGGCTTTCTCCGGGATTCTTAGGTGTAACTCGAGTTATATATCCATTGTTCTTTTTGACAATTTTAATCATATTTATTTATACAATCATTAATTATAAAAAACGTAACAAATTAGATTTTGTGATTGTTACTATAAATTTTTTGGCCGTTTTGTCAATAACTATTCAATGTTTTAGTTATTTTTATCGTGCTAGAACAGGTGATTTTTATTATTCTCTTTTTTATGTCTTTCCTGGAGTTTTAAAATTTAATAGACATGTTCTTACTTCGTTAGAATTATTTAGGTATGAAATAGAAAGTACAGTCATATTGTTTGATCCGACATTGTTAGTTAGTTTTTTTAGTTTAATTATTAGTGTTGTATTCAATATGATTGAAAGGAGAAAAAAGCATGTTTAGAACATTGACAGGATTATTAACTCTTACAATAACATCGGCTGTAATACAAATTAATAATCTAACTCGGCTTCAAAGATCATGTCTAAATTTTTTTTAAAAAGATATACATTTCCTAATTTGGCAAGACCGAGTTTTTCTTTTATTTTCTCGTAGGTACTACTTTTAGTAGAATTATTAATATAAGACAAATCATAGTTTTCGGTAACCTTATATTGCCTAATGAAGTCAAATAATTGAGGTTCAAGAATTTCATCTTTAAATATTTTAAGCTCTAATAATCTAACAAGTGTAAGAGAAATATAGTATATTAAGAAATGACCTTTGATAGTATCTTCGTCACTAACAAATGCAGGTCTTGATTATAAATAAGTTTTTAATAATCCAGGTTATTTTCATGAAATGTTCACTATTTTAATAATATAGATATATTAATTAGTCAAAAATATTAATTAAATCTTATATACGTGTGTTATTTATACACGTGAAGATGGAGATTATGCAGTAATCGAAACAAAATAAACTAAAAATAAGGGATTAAAGTCAAAATTCGATTTTAATCTCTTTTTTTTAATAAAATATAAGAAAAATTTACTATTAATTTCTTAATTACCTTGAAATAGATTATTATTTAATGTAAAATGAAAATAGACGTTTATAATTATTTATAATTATTTATTCATAGAATTTATCAGATTAGAGGTTAAAAAATGTTTAAAAAATTACTTGATTCAGGATATAAAGAACTTAAAAGATGTGAAAAAATAGCAAAGCAAGTCTTTGCTTATGATGATGAAATTTCCAAACTTACAGATGAAGAGCTTCAAGCTAAAACTCCGTATTTTAAAGAATTGCTAAAAAATGGAAAAACCTTAGATGATATTCTTCCTGAAGCCTATGCCGTAGTTAGAGAAGCGGCATGGCGTGTTACAGGAATGAAACCTTTCTTTGTTCAGGTTTGTGGTGCGATTGCAATTCATGGTGGTAATATTGCTGAAATGAAAACAGGTGAAGGAAAAACTCTTACTGCAGTTATGCCTTCATATCTTAATGCTTTGTTAGGTGATGGTGTCCACATTGTTACAGTTAACGAATACCTTGCTCAACGTGAGGTTGATGGTGAGATTGGTAAGATATATCGTTTCTTAGGCCTAACTGTTGGTTTAAATGTGCGTGATTTATCACGTCAAGAAAAGCGTGAGCAATATAACTGTGATATTTTATATTCAACTAATAGTGAACTTGGATTTGATTACTTACGTGATAATATGGCTGTAAGAGAAGAGGATCTTGTTCAGGTTCGTGGATTGAATTATGCTGTAATCGATGAGGTCGATTCCATTCTTATTGATGAAGCCCGTACACCATTAATTATTTCTGGTGGAGCTAAAAATTCGGCTGTATCATATGAGCTTGCAGATAGATTTGTTAAGAGCTTATCAGATGAGGATTATGAGATTGATATTGAATCAAAAACAATTCAGTTACTTGAAAGCGGAGTTACTAAGGCCGAACAGTCTTTTAATGTAAAAAATTTATACGAGCTTGAAAATGTTGGTTTAGTTCACCGTATTAATAATGCTTTAAAGGCTAACTATTTGTTTACTAATGGTGTAGAATATATGGTGCAAGATGGTGAGGTTGTAATTATTGACTCATTTACTGGACGTGTTCTTAAGGGACGTCAATATAGTGAGGGATTACATCAAGCACTTGAAGCTAAGGAAGGCGTTGAGATTAAGCAGGAAACTGTTACTGTTGCGACGATTACATATCAAAATTTCTTCCGTATGTATAAAAAATTATCAGGAATGACTGGTACTGCTAAAACAGAGGAAGAAGAATTTAGAAATATCTATAATATGTATGTTGTTGAGGTTCCAACAAATAAACCTGTAATCCGTAAAGATATGCCAGATTTACTATTCTGTTCAATGGAAGCTAAGCTTAATGCCTTAGTAGCTGAAATTGACAGAAGACATGCGACTGGTCAGCCAATCCTTGTCGGTACAGTATCTGTTGAATCATCAGAAATTATCTCAAATCTTTTAACTAAAAAAGGTATTAAACACGAAGTATTAAATGCTAAGAACCATGCTCGTGAAGCTGAAATCGTTGCACTTGCGGGATTAAAAGGCGCAGTTACAATTGCTACAAATATGGCTGGACGTGGAACCGATATTAAGCTTGGAGAAGGCGTTCGTGAGCTTGGTGGTTTATGTGTTCTTGGTACTGAGCGTCATGAATCAAGACGTATTGATAATCAGCTAAGAGGTCGTTCTGGTCGTCAAGGTGATCCTGGATATTCTAGATTCTATACATCTTCTGATGATGATTTGTTAAAGCGATTTGGTGGTGAAACCTTTAAAAATCGTATAAACATGGCAATTAGAATGTCTAGTGGTGGAGATGAATCTCTTCCTCTTGAATCAAAAATGTTTACAAAGCTTGTTACAAATGCTCAAACACGTATTGAGGGTGCTAATTATGATTCTCGTAAAAATGTCCTTAAATATGATGATGTTATTCGTAAGCAACGTGAGTTATTCTATGATCAAAGAATGCATGTTATTAAGGATAAATCAATTGAACCATTAGTTGACAAAATGATTAGATCAGGAGTAGAGAATATTGCATATTCTCATATGCAGCTTGTAGGACATAATAAGTATAATATTGATGATGAAAGTATTACAAAGGTATTTAATAATGAATACTTTGGTCAAGGTGCGGTTGACATTGGTGTCATTCAAACCTTAGATGAGGTTCAAATTTGTGATTATTTATCAGATATTGCATTTAAGAAACTAGAAGAAAAGAAAAATGCATTCCCAGATGAGATTTACCAAGAATTCTTAAAGGTTGTTGTTTTACGTGTTTTTGATACTCATTGGACAGAGCATATTGATAAGATGAGTGAGCTTCGCCAAGGAGTTTCATTACAATCCTATGCTCAGCAAAATCCATTCCAAATTTATCAAAAAGAAGGAATTGAGATGTTCAATAATATGATGCGAAGCATAGAGAGTGATTGCTTAAAGTTCTTGATGCGTGCTCAAATTAGAACAAATCTTGAACGCGAGGATACTTTAAAGAATACAACTACTAATGATATTAAGGGTGGAGAGGTAAAGCATGCACCTGCAAAAAAATTAGTAAATGTTGGTAGAAATGATTTATGTCCATGTGGATCAGGAAAAAAATATAAATATTGTCATGGTCGTTAAAAAGCTCTTTGGAGCTTTTTTCTAATATAGGAGATATATTATGGAAAAATATGAAATTAATAAATACTTGATTTCTTTTAAAGAAAAGGTTAACGATTTTTATCAAAGTCTTAATATTGATAAATTAAGAGAAGAATTAAAAATCTTGGATAAGGAAATAAATAACCCAAATTTATGGGATAATCCAACAAAAGCCCAAGAAATCATAAATAAAGCAAATAGTATTAAAGAAAATATTAATATATACGATGAATCTAAATCACAGCTTGATGATATGATTAACACTGTAGAACTAATTGATGATGATCCTCAAATGGCTCTTCTTTTAGAGGAGGAAATACTATCCTTTGATAAAAAAATGAATGAATTAGAGATAAGAATAACCTTATCTGAACCTTATGATGATAGCGGAGTTATTATGGAATTCCATCCTGGTGCAGGTGGAACTGAATCTATGGATTGGGCTTCAATGCTATTTCGTATGTATCAAAGATATTGTGCTAAAAAAGGTTACAAATTTAATATTTTAGATTATCAACCAGGTGAAGCAGGTATAAAATCTGCAACCGTTGAGATTACGGGAAAATATGCATACGGAATGCTTAAGGGAGAAAGAGGGGTACATCGTTTAGTTCGAATTTCACCTTTTGATTCAAATAAGCGTAGACATACCTCATTTGCAAGTATAGATATAGCTCCTGTGATAGAAAATAATAATGATATTGAAATTAAGGATGAGGACATTCGTATTGATACCTATTGCTCATCAGGAGCCGGAGGACAAGGAGTTAATACTACGTATTCAGCTGTTCGTGTAACCCATATTCCAACTAACATTGTTGTAACATGCCAAAACGAAAGAAGCCAAATTAAAAACAAAGAAATAGCGCTTAAGGTATTAAAATCAAAATTATTTGAAAGGAAACTTAAAGAAGAGGAAGAAAATCTTAAAAAGCTAAAAGGAGAGCAAATGGATATTGGCTTTGGTAGTCAAATTAGATCCTATGTATTTTGCCCATATACTTTAGTTAAAGATCACCGTACAAATTTTGAGGTAGGAAACATTCAAGCAGTAATGGATGGAGAGATTGATGATTTTATTAGAGCATATTTAAAAATGAATGCGAGGAAATAATATGAAAAGAAAAATTAAAACATTTATTGGTATTACTATAGGTGTCTTATTAATATCCATCGCATATTATTTTTTCTTAGAGCCTGTTAATCTTGTAACTGGTGGGGTTACAGGACTTATGATACTGTTTAAACCAATATTACCATTTGAGCCTTCTGTTTTAATGTATATTTTAAATATATCATTATTGATTATTGGACTTTTTACTTTAGGTAAGGATTTTTTCTTGAAAACCTGTTATGCTTCGGTATTATCTCCAACAATAATATTAATTTTTGAAAAAACATTAAGTTCAGACCTTATTCTAAAAGGTGTAAATGAGGCAAATTGGTATTTTATTTCAGCAATTGTTTCTTGTGTTTTAATGGCTGTTGGCTTAGGAATTTGCTTTAGATTAAATGCAACGACGGGTGGAATGGATGTTGTTCAAAAAATGATGACCAAATATCTACATATCCCATATTCAAAAACAATGTATTTAACGGATATGGTTATTATATTTGTATCAGGATTCTTTATTAAAAGCACAAATTCTATTTATGGAATCGAAGGCGTTGTATTTGGAATATTAGTTGTGTATGGAATTGGCTTTATTGTTGATTATATTGCATTAGATGCTAAATCTAGAAGAACCGCATATATTATTACATCAAAGCCAAAAGAAATGAAGGATATGATCTTTACAAGAACTAAAAGAGGTGTAACTGAATGTGATGTACGAGGCGGATATACAAATAATGATTTAGTTATGCTTATATGTACGCTTGATAATCAAGAGGCCTATAAGCTAAAGGATTATATTCATGAAATTGATAAGGATGCATTTACATTTATGAGTCAAACAAAAGAGGTTATAGGGGAATATGACTAACGAATTAAAGGTGGTTTCATTAAAAAAAAATAAGAATAATTATGTTGTATTGCTAAGTGATGGAACAGAAATAGAAGCTAATGAGGATTTAATTTTAAAATATCGTTTAGTTGAGAAACATATATTAGATGAAGATGATTTAAATAAAATAAAGGATGATTCTTTGTATTTTAAGCTATATGATAAGTCACTTAACTATCTTTCAAAAAATTCTACGAGTAAAGGTAAAATGGTAGACTATTTAATTAATAAAGGAGCATCTTTAGATTTAGCAAATAAAATTGTTAATGAGCTTGAAAACAGAAAGCTTCTAGATGATAGGAAATATATGCAGGCCCTTTGTAGTCACTATATTCGAGCAGGATATGGTAAATTATATATCTTAAATATTGCGTACAAATATAAAATTGAAAAAAGTATTGCAAATAATGCCTTAGCCGAAATTGATGAAGAGGAATTTATAAATTCATGTATTTGTGTAGGTAAAAAGAAGGTTAAAACTTTGAATAAATATGATGAATATAATAAGAAAAATAAGTTGATTATTTATTTACAAAATAGGGGTTTTGAATACGATGTTATCAACCAATGCTTAAAGGAGATTCTATGAAAAAAGATAGATTAATTAGAATTAAAGAAGAATATAATAATGTAATTGAGCAAAATTCGAAAATAAAAAATAATCTTTCTTATATACGATTAGCATTATTCTTTATAATAATTGCTTTAGGAATATGGGTTGGATTTAAGCAAGGATTTGTAATTGCATTATTAGTTTTAGCAATAGTTGCATTTATTGCGGTATCTATAATTCATCGTAAGTATTATAAAATTGTAGACGATACAAATTATAAGTTAACAATAGTTAATGGATATTTATCTAGATTTGATGATTCATATAAAAGAAACTCAGATAAGGGTATTGATTTAAAGAAGGATAGCTTTACTGAAGCAGATTTGGATCTGTTTGGCAATCAAAGCTTGTTTGCTTATTTATCATTTGCTAAAACACCTTATGGTCGTAGCTTTTTATCGGAAGCATTAAGAGGAAATTTGATTAGTGATTCGGATTTACTTAAAAGACAAAAAGCGATTTTTGAGTTAGGTAATGATTTAGATAAATCCATTTCAATCGAAGCAGAAGCATTAAAGTTTAATTCAATTAATGATCATAAAAAAATATCTTCATTAGAAAATGCCTTTAATCTACTTAGCAATGAGGTTATCTTTAATCCTTTAAAGCTTATTGTGAATGTAATCGTAATTTTGGGTTTAATCACAACTATAATACTTGCAGTATTAAACATATTAAATCCATATTTTCCATTAATTGTGATTTTTTGCGCCTTTTTCATTAGTAAGGTAATTTATAAGGATGCAGATTCATTAGGTGGTTCAATTAAGCAGATTAATAATATCTTTTATGGATATAATTATTTATTAGATTCGATTCAAAGTACAAATTTTGAATCTGAACTATTAAATGAATATAAAAAAGAGGTTATGAAGCTAAACTCTAAATCAATTAAATCCTTTAAATTAATTTCTGGACTATTAAGCTCTCGTAATAATATAATATTTCAAGTTATCTTTAATGGTACACTAATGCTTGATGGAATTTTAGTTTATCTATATACAATATGGCAAGCAAAATACGAAAATGATTTTAAGAATGCAATAATAGCCGTAGGTCATATTGAAGAGCTTTTAAGCTTAGCTACCATTGAGATTGTAAAGGAAAATAGTACTATTCCTCAAATATCTTCAGCTTTTGAATTTGAGGATATCAAACACCCATTAATAACAGAAGAAAAATGTATACCAAACAGCTTTGAATTTAATAACACAAATATTATTACTGGCTCAAATATGAGTGGTAAAACTACATTTATGCGTTCGATTGGTGTTAATTATTTATTATTTTTAGCTGGAAGTAGTGTCTGTGCAACAAGCTTTAAGGCTCCTATTGCTAGATTATTTACATCAATGAAGGTTGTAGATGATGTTAATAATAATATTTCGACATTCTATGGTGAAATTCTAAGAGTTAAAGATATATGTAGCTATATCAAGGAAAATAAACCAATGATTGTCCTAGTAGATGAGATATTTAAGGGAACTAATACTAAAGATCGTATTACTGGTGCAAAGGCATTTGTTGAAAAATTAATATTAGCTAATGTAAAAGCAATTATAACAACTCATGACTCTGAGCTTTGTAGTATAAGCGGAGTAAATAATTTTTATTTCCTTGAGCATTACGAAAATGATAAAATAGCGTTTGATTACAAGATTAGAGAGGGAATTTCTACTACAAGAAATGCTATTTATTTGTTAAAAATGGCTGGAGTTATTGATAAATAAAAAAAGACCCTTTTTTGAAGAGTACCCCTAAAGTTTTTCTAGAGTAAAATCTAGGAAGACTAAGGGGCTCTATTCATTGGAGTCTTTTTTATTTATCGCGAAGACTTTTTAAAAATTTCATTACACCTTGATTGTTATTATCGTACTCAGTAATATACTTAGCTGCGGCTTTTGCTTCAGCTGTGCCATTTTTCATAGCCACAGTAATTCCGTCAAGCTTTAGCATACCAACATCTGCATCGTTATCTCCGATAATGATTGTATCAGATTCCTTTTTGTTTAAAAGAAGTAATAACTCTAAAACTGCATAGGCTTTGTTTGTGTTTTTTAAAGTTAATATTGAAATTGAAACCTTAGCATCATGACCATATTCATTAATTTGAATAATCTCACTATATTTATTCTTTACTTCTTCATAAATTTCCTGCTTTAAAGAATTATTCAAAATCAAATAAATTGAGTTTGGATTGATAAGGTCTAATTCATCAAAAGAACCATTATGGATTATGGAATTATCGGTAATTTTATATAAAAATGATAATTGCTCGAGCTTATTATAAATAAATAAGTCATTTTTATATGAATAGAATGCAGATATTATAATTTCTTTATATTTTAAGAACAATTCCTTAATTATTTTTTGATCAATTGCCATTGTTACATTTGGGGTACCATCAAAAAAATCAAGGGATGCACCATTTGATGAAATGATTGGACTAGTAAGGCCAATTTTATCATGTAATATCGATAAATCATGATAACCTCTTGCACTACATAAAACGATTAAATTCTTTTTTTCAAGCTCTTTTAAATAGGAAATTGTTTCTATGTCTAATTCGTTGTTTGAAGGAAGAAGTGTACCATCAACATCTAAAATTATTACCTTATTTTCCATTTCATCACATCCTTAAAGAAATTATGCCATACTTTTAGTATAATTGCAAATTAAACCTTTAATTCAATTCTCATTTATTGTATAATAAATGATATAAGGAGGATTTTATTCATGTTTTGTGTAATACTAATTCAGTTTAATTTCTCTTTATTATTCAGTTTTTTATTAGGTATTGGTGTAGGAATTTCAATTTTTGCATTGGTTTATTTGATATTATTTTTGTCATCAATTAATAAAAAAAAATATGTTAGTTCAGTAAATTCTAATGAGGTTTCCGATGAAGAGGTTAAGCAAATAATTGAAGAAACTAAGATGATTTTTAGGGATAAAAAGCTAAAATCATACAGGTCAAATATTGTATTTTGTAAAGATTTATGTTACGAATTAGTTACAAATATTGCAAAAAAATTCTATCCTTTAAGCAAACATCCATTGTTTGAACTTTCAATTGATGAGGTTTTAATGCTTACTATGTATATATCTAATAGACTTGATTCAATATTTGATGCTAATTTTATTCGAATATTTAAAAAGATAAAGGTGTCACAAATAATTGGTATGGCCGAGATTAAAGAGAAGATTGAGGCTAATTCAATTGTAAAGGCGACTAAAAAATACAAGATTAAGGAAGCTCTTTCTGCTACAAAAAAGGTTATTAACATTGTTAATCCTGTGAAGTGGGCACAAAAGGCTATTATAAATACATCAATTAATTTAGGAATAAAAAAGTTATGCCTAATCACAATAGGTATAGTTGGTGAAGAAACATATAAAATATATTCTAAAGCCGTGTTTGATAAGGTTGTTGAGATAGATACTGGTGTTGATGAAATGGTAAACGAGGTTAATCTCGATTTGAAGGATGCTTTAGAGACTGATGATGCTTTTATGCTTGAGCAAGAGGATAAGCCTCTATTAACAGAACCAAAAGAAGATAATAAAAAAAGCAAAAAGGGCTTTTTTGGGAATAGGAAAAAGTAGGTGTTAAAATGTTTGGAAAAAAGAAAAAACAAACTAATAATCAAAACTTAAATAGTATTAATAAAAAATTTGTGATTCCACAAATTACTGAATCCTTAGATGGATTAAAAACTCGTAAAGGATATTTTCAAAAAAGTGATTTTGCATCTTCACTATTCGGTAGTGGAATAAAAGATGTATCTACATATCACGATAATGCTTCAGAGGGTATGGATGTAAGACGTACTTATGATAACTTCCGAAGCAAGGAGGATAAAAAAATATCTGAGCAAGAGCTATTAGAGCAATATGGAACTAAATATCCTGAATTCCAACAAATGAATATAAACACAGCTCAAGAGGTATATGGAGAAAAGATTACTGTAAATAAAAAAACTACTCCAATTCTAAAAGAAGTTCCAAAGCAGTTTTCTTTTATTATGGATAAAAATGAAGTTGATGCTTCAGATATGAAAGATAATAATTCTCAGACAAATTCACCAGAAGAAGAGAATAATGAACCTAACTTAGAGCCTATTTCATCAGGATTTGATTTTTCAATTGAAGAATCTGATTCTATAGAAGATGAATCTTTTAATGAACAAAAAATTGAATCTTTTAAGCCAACAATTCAAATCTCTAGTGATGATGAAGATGAGGATGATTTCTTTAATGTTCCGAAGGAGGTTAATTATACAAACATCGTTAGAAGAACTAAGGAAGAAATGGAAGAGATTAGAAAAACTGGTACACCATATAATCCGCAGTTTGTTGCAAATGATGAGCCAAAGCCTACTGAGGAAAAGATTGAAAATAAACAAGAGTCAGTTATTCTAGAGCCTCAAGTTGAAATTCCTGCATCTAAGCCTAATGTAGATAATACTGCAAGGGTAAATATACCTACAAGTGTAAATCCATATAAAAATTATATATTTCCGCCTATTGATCGTTTTAAAAGAACTACTCAAGCAGATTTGGAGATACCTCAATGGGTTATTGATAAGAAGGAAATTATCAATGAAACATTAACATCCTTTGATATTTCAGGAGAGGTTACTAATTTTACAAAAGGACCTACTTTTACTCGTTATGAGGTTTTACTTCAAAATGGTGTTAATGTTCGTAAAATAGCTAATCTTACAGATACCTTCCAAGCCAATTTAGGTGTTACATCAATTCGTATTCAAGCACCTATTCCAGGTAAACGTACAGTAGGTATTGAGGTGCCAAATGATCATTCGTTAACTGTTTGGTTTGGTGATATTATTACGGATGAATTTGTTAGAGATGGTAAGCCTTTAAATGTTGCCCTTGGTAAGGATATTGATGGAAATGTAATAACATCAGATATTTCAAAATGGCCTCATGGTTTAGTTGCTGGTTCTACAGGTAGTGGAAAATCAGTTTGTATTAATACATTATTAGTAAGCTTACTTCTTAAAAATAAGCCTGATGATCTTAAATTGATTTTAGTTGACCCTAAGCAGGTAGAGCTAATTACATATAATGATCTTCCTCATTTAATTACACCAGTAATTAGTGATCCTAAGATGGCTTCACAGGCTTTAAAATGGTCTGTTGATGAAATGGAAAGAAGATATTCTGCATTTGCGCATAATCGTGCTAAGAATATCAAAGACTATAATGAAAAGGCCTTGAATGATCCAACATTACAAAAATTAGCTTATATTGTTATAATTATTGATGAACTTGCTGATTTAATGCAGGTATGTTCTTCAGATGTAGAGGAATCAATTCAAAGATTAACGCAAAAGGCTCGTGCTGCAGGTATTCACCTAATATGTGCTACTCAACGTCCTACTACGGATGTAGTTAAGGGTACAATTAAGAATAATATTCCTACCCGTGTAGCATTTAAGGTTACATCTCAGGTAGATTCATTTACCATTATTGATGAGGGTGGTGCTGAGTCATTGCTAGGAAAAGGCGATATGCTTCTTAAGGAGATAGATCGTCCACGTCGTTTGCAGGGAGCCTTTATTACGGATGATGAGATTGATTATGTAACTGATTATATTCGAGCTGAATCTACTCCTGAATATGTATTTACGCATGAGGACTTAAAGGCTAAATTTGAAAAGGATCAATTAGGTAGTGCCCAAAATAATGGAGAATCAGAAGAAATGCTATATCAAGCATCTCGCTTCTTTATTGAATCTGAAACCTGTTCGGTGAATTTACTTCAACAGCAATTTAATGTAGGATTTAATCGTGCTTCTCGAATTGTTGGTGCATTGGAGGAAATGGGAATTGTGTCCGGAAAGCAGGGTACAAAGGGAAGAGAAATATTAGTCACACTTGAGCAGCTTAATGAAATGTTTGAAAGGACTGAATAATTTTGAAAAAACAAAAGAAGTCATTATATGAGTATTTTGAAGAGGATTTTGAAGCAGCTTATTCAAAATTGGCCCATAATGTTATCGTTAATGGCTTGATAAAAGGCTTTATACTTATTATTTTGATAATTATTGCAATTTTATTTTTAAATAATGTTTCAAATTTATCAATAATATCACCGAATTTATTCTTTTTGATGACGTTTTGTATTCTAATATATATATTATCTACAGTCGCATATTACTTGTTTTCAAAGACAAGACGAACTAATACTGTGATTAGAATTTTTCAAGTATATGATATGATATCATTTGCAGGCGTTTTGGTTTCTTCTCTTAGCTTCATTGTGCTTTTTATCTTTTGTCCTACAATTGTAGAAGGTGGTTCGATGATGAATACATTTTATGATGGTGATCGGATTTTGGTATGGCATATGTTTTACGAGCCTCAAAAGGATGATATTGTCATAATTAATGTTACTAATAATTACATATATAATTATACACAAACTGAAAGATTTTTTATTAAGCGAATTGTAGCTACAAGTGGTGATACGATTTATTATCAAGATAATTCATTTTATGTTAATGATAATTTGATAGATAGTTCTATTTCTTTAAGTCAATTTCAAAAGATGACATCATATAAAAATGAATCAATTATCGATGAAAATAATAGGGTGAAAGATGGATATTCTATTGTATTAGGAGATAATAGATCTAATTCGATTGATTCACGAATTATTGGTGCTATTAATAATTCTGATATTGAAGGGAAGGTATTTTTTAGATTTTATTCTAAAAATGGATCAATCGGTTTCCCTAAAAAACAAAATATTTAATTGTATATAGGAGTATTATATGGAAGAAAACAGTATAAAACCAGCACAGTTTAATTGGTACCCTGGTCATATGGCTAAGGCAAAAAGGGAAATTCTTGAGGTTCTTCCTTTGGTTGATATTGTTTTAGAGCTAAGGGATGCAAGAATCCCATTAGCTAGTAAAAATCCAATGATAGATGAAATGCTTAAGAATAAGCCTAGATTAATTTTACTTAATAAGTCAACATTAGCTGATAGTAATAGAACAAAAGAGTGGATTTCATCTCTTACAACTCAAAATGTTTATGCTCTTGATATTGATTCTATTTCAGGATTTAATATGAAAAAAATTCAGCCTTTTATTAAGGAAATATTGAAGGACAAGTTAGAAGCATATGCTAAAAAGGGTTTAGTTAATAAATCACTTAGAGCTTTAGTTTTGGGAATCCCTAATGTTGGTAAATCAACATTTATTAATACAATGGCTAGGAAAAAGGTCGCAAAAACAGGAGATAAGCCTGGTGTTACAAAAAATCAAACCTGGCTTAAAATTTCTGATTCCCTTCAATTCTTGGATACACCAGGAATTTTATGGCCAAAGTTTGAATCTCAGGAGGTAGGCTTAAAGCTTGCATTGTGTGGGTCAATTAAAGATGAGATTTTAGATATTGAAGAGGTTACAAATTTTGGTATTTCTTATATTAAAGATAATTACTCTATGTATTTAAAAAATAGGTATAATCTTAACGATTTAGATATTACTAACTTAGATAGTACTCAAATTATTCAAGAAATTGCTAAAAAAAGAGGCTGTTTATTAAAAGGTAATGAATTTGATTATGAGAGAGTTTATACAATATTTTTAAATGATGTAAGAAGTAATAGGATTGGGGCGATGACATTTGAAAAAGCTGAAAAATAATGAGCAAGTTAATTTATATCAATACGAAGAAGCCCTTGAAGATTCTGGAGTTAAATATATTGCTGGTGTTGATGAGGTTGGTCGTGGTCCTCTTGCAGGTCCAGTAGTTGTAGCGGCTGTTATTTTACCCATTAATTTAAGGATAAAAGGTATAAATGATTCTAAACAGCTATCAGAAAAAAAACGTAATGAGCTTTATAAAATTATTATGAAAGAAGCGCTTAGTGTTAATGTTTGTTTCATTGATGAGAAAACTGTTGATGAAATAAATATTTATGAAGCTACTAAAAAGGGTATGCTTGAAGCTATTAGTGGCTTAAGCATTAAACCTGAGCATGTTTTAATCGATGCGATGCCTTTACATGAGCTTGAATTACCACATACATCAATCATTCATGGTGACGCTATGTCTGCCTCTATTGGTGCTGCATCAATAATTGCTAAGGTTACTCGTGATGAGTTTATGAATGAAATGGATAAGAAGTATCCTGTATATGGCTTTGCAAAGCATAAGGGATACTGCACAAAGGAGCATTTAGAAATGCTTGAAAAATATGGTCCATGTGAAATTCACCGTAAAAGTTTTGCCCCTGTATCGAAGCATTATACTAAACAAATTCAAATGGATTTATTCGAAGAAGAAGATTCTGAATAGAATTTTCTTTTTCATTTTTTCTATTATTATAATAAATAATAATAGTAAATTTTTTTGTTAAAAATGCTTTGACAAGACATTAATCGTAATGTATTATATGTCATATGGAGATGGTATTTAATGAAGAATTTAATTATTGTTGAGTCCCCTTCAAAATCTAAAACAATAGAATCATATATGGGTAGTGATTATAAGGTTATGTCAAGCCTTGGCCATATTAGAGATTTATCTACAAGAGGAAAGGATGGACTTGGGATAGATATTTTAAATGATTTCACACCAAATTATGTAATAATAAAGAATAAAGAAACATTAGTAAAGGAATTACAAAAGGCTGCGAAAAATGCTCATGTTTATTTAGCAACCGACCCCGATCGTGAAGGAGAGGCTATATCATATCACCTAAAGGAAGTATTAGGGCTTAATGATGATAATTATGAAAGAATTGAATTCCATGAAATCACAAAGTCTGCGGTAAAGGAAGCTTTTTTACATCCAAGAAAAATTGATGATGATTTAGTAAAATCTCAAGAAACGAGAAGAATGCTTGATCGAATAATTGGATTTAAGGTTTCTAAATTATTACAAACAAAGATTAAAAGTAAATCAGCAGGACGTGTTCAATCGGTTGTTTTAAAGCTTATTTGTGATTTAGAAGATGAAATTCTAGCTTTTATTAGTACTCAATATTATGAATTAGAAGCTGCTTTTGCCAATTTTAAGCTTGATTTTGTCAGCTATAAAAATAATAAGGAAAGAATAGAATCAAAGGAATTAGCAGAAGAAATTAAAAATTCTCTTTCTAATGAGTTTGTGGTTTCATCAGTTGAATTCAAGGATACAATTAGGGAAAGCAAGCCCGCATATACAACTTCAACATTACAACAAGATGCATCTAATAAATTAAACTATGGATCATCTCGTACAATGAAGATTGCTCAAGCTTTATATGAAGGTAAAAAAATTGGTAATGAACATGTCGGATTAATTACATATATGCGTACAGATTCAACTAGATTATCAGATGTATTCATAAAGGAAGCTAATAATTATATAATAAATAAATATGGAAATGACTATTTAGGTCATACACATATGAAGGCACAAAAGCTTGCTCAGGATGCTCACGAAGCTATTCGTCCTACATCTATTTTACGTACACCAGAGAGCGTTAAAACGTATTTAAGTCAAGAGGAGTATCATTTATATCGCTTAATTTATAATCGTACAATTACTTCACTAATGGCTCCTGCCAAAATCTTAAAAGAGACTGTTATTTTTAAAAATAATGATACATTATGGAAGACAAGTGGTCAAACTATTACATTTGATGGATTCCTACATGTATATGGATTAGAAGATGAGGACAAAAATAAATTATTACCAGATTTTAAAGAAAATGATATATACAAAGATGCAAAGGTTATTATCAATGAATTAATGACAAAACCAAAAAATCGATATACTGAAGCTACATTAATTAAAGAAATGGAAGAGCTTGGAATTGGTAGACCATCAACCTATGCAACTACTATAGCAGTTTTAAAGGAACGTGATTATGTAAACGTTGAGAAGAGGTTTCTTGTTCCAACTGAGCAGGGAAGATTTACATCAAAGGTGTTAGATGAATATTTTTCCCAAATATTTAATGTAAAATATACTGCGAATATGGAAAGTGACCTAGATAAGATAGCCAAAGGTGAATGTGACTATAAGCAAGAGCTTCATCAATTTTATGATGAATTTTTACCTGTTTATGAAAATGCATGGCAAAATATGGAAAAGGCACAACCTGTATTAAGTGATGAAACCTGTCCAATTTGTGGTAGTCAGCTTGCAATAAGAAAATCACGTTATGGTGAGTTTTTAGCTTGCTCAAATTATCCAAAATGTAAATATATTAAGCAAGACGAAGATCCTAATGATAATGTTGATACTGGAATAGTTTGTCCAAAATGCAATTCGGCACATATTATGCAAAAGGTTGCAAAAACTGGAAAAAATAAAGGTAATATTTTTTACGCTTGTGGTAATTATCCGAAATGTAAGAATATTTATTCTGATAAGCCAACAAACAAGTTATGTCCAAATTGTGGGCAAATAATGCTTATAGATAAGGATGGTAAGGAATATTGTAGTGCTCACTGTGAAAATACACTTGACATTTTATGTCCTATTTGTAAAACTGGTCATATTGTCTCAAGAGTAGCAAAGAAGGGTAAAAATGCTGGAAATGTATTTTATGCTTGCGATAGATTCCCTCGTTGTAAAGCAACATTTGCCGACTTACCTACAGATAAAATATGTCCAATTTGTGGAAGTATAATATTAAAGGATAAGAGTGGAAAGGAATATTGTTCTAATCAATCATGTAAAGGCGTGGAGTAGTCCGCGCTTTTATCATTTAAATGGTTCTTTAACTTGAAATAAAACCTTATACATGATATAATTTTAAAGTACGAATGGTGGGATAATTATGGCATTTTTCGGACTGTTTAAGTCAAAAAAAGAAAAAGAAAAAAGCAAGAAATATAAATTAGGCCTTCATAAAACTAGAGAAGGTGCATTTAAAACTCTTCATCAATTGTTAAATGAAAACACTAAAGTGGATGATGATTTATTTGATGAGCTTGAAGAAATATTTATTATGGCTGATATTGGTGTAGATACTGTAGTTAAGTTTATTGATGAGCTTAAGGATGAGGTTTACCATAAAAAGATTACAGATGCGTCATTGTTATCAGAAATAATTATCGATAAAATGTTTGAAATCTATCTAAAGGGTGAAATCGTTAATGCTAACCTTAATTTGCATGATGGATTAAATGTAGTATTATTTGTTGGAGTTAATGGCGTAGGTAAAACTACATCAATTGCAAAAATAGCATATAAGCTTAAAAAAGAAGGCAAAAAGGTTTTATTAGCTGCAGGAGATACATTTAGAGCAGGAGCTATAGAGCAGCTTTCGGAATGGGCTAAGCGTATTGGCGTTGAAATTGTTACTAAGCCTGCTGGGTCTGATCCTTCAAGTGTAATGTTTGATGCTGTAAAAAAGGCTCAAAGTGAAAACTATGATGTATTATTATGTGATACTGCAGGTCGCTTACAAAACAAAGTTAATTTAATGAACGAGCTTGAAAAAATTAATCGTGTGATTGAAAGAGAGGCTCCTGGTCAACCAACAGAAACGTTATTAGTTATAGACGCTACAACTGGACAAAATGGTATGATTCAAGCAAAGGCATTCAAGGAAGCAACAAATGTTTCAGGAGTTATATTAACTAAATTAGATGGTACTGCTAAGGGTGGAATTGTACTTGCAATTAGGAATGAGTTAGGTATTCCAATTAAATTTATTGGATTAGGAGAAGGGCTTGATGATCTAGAGGTATTTGATATTGAATCATATCTATATGGATTATTTGCCGATTTCTTTGACAATGATTGATTTAGAAAAAAGAGAAGAGGTTATTACCCTATATGATACATATACAGGGCTTTTAACAGATAAGCAAAGAATGTATTTTGAAGAATACTATTTTGATGATATGACACTTCAGGAAATTGCAAGTAATCATGAGGTAAGTCGTAATGCAGTGTTTGATCAAATAAAAAAGACAATAGGTCTTTGTGCTAAATATGAGGAAAATCTTAATTTAGTAAAAACAAAAAAAGAGATTAAAGAATGCATTAAATCAAATAATATTGATGAAATAAAAAAAAGATTAATTAAAATTATTGAGGAGTGATTTTATGGCATTTGATTCATTGTCAGGAAGATTACAAATGGCGCTACGTCGAGTTACTGGACGTGGTAGATTGAATGAATCTGATATCGATGATATGTTAAAGGAGGTTCGTCTTTCTTTACTTGAAGCCGATGTTAACTATAAGGTTGTTAAAGATTTTTTAAACAGAATTAAAGAACAAGCCTATGGTGAAAAAATAATGAAGGGCTTAAATCCTGGTCAACAGGTAGTTAAGGTAGTCCGTGAGGAATTAAAAAATACGCTCGGCTCAGAAGCTACTGAAATAAAGATTAAGCCTCAAGGTCAAATGACTGTAATAATGCTTGCAGGTTTACAGGGTGCAGGTAAAACTACTGCCTGTGGTAAGCTTGCTGTATTCTATCGTAAAAAGTATAATAAGAAGCCATTTTTAATTGCGGCTGATATCTATCGACCAGCAGCAATTGATCAGTTAAAAACAATTGGTAAGCAAATTGATGTTCCTGTATTTGATATGGGAACAAACGTTAAAGCTGAAAAAATTGTAAAGGAAGGCTTGAAGCAAGCTCAAGAAGCTGGAGCTGATTTTGTTATAATCGATACTGCTGGACGATTACATATTGATGATGATTTAATGAATGAGCTTGTAGAGGTAAAAGCCATAGCTAATCCAGATGAAATCTTACTTACAGTAGATGCAATGACAGGTCAGGATGCTGTTAATGTTGCGACTACATTTAATTCGAAACTAGCTGTTTCAGGTATTATTTTAACTAAGATGGATGGAGATACTCGTGGTGGAGCAGCTTTATCAATTAAAGCTATGACTGGTGTTCCAATTAAAATCATGTCTACAGGTGAAAAGCTTGATCAAATGGAAATTTTCTATCCTGATCGTTTAGCTGATCGTATCTTAGGTATGGGTGATGTCTTATCATTAATTGATACTGTTACGGAAAATGTAGATGAAGATGAAGTAATGGACATGGCTGAAAAGCTAATGAGTAATAAATTTAACTATAATGATTTGTTAAAGCAATTGAAAATGTTTAAGAGAATGGGATCAATTTCTAAAATTTTAGGTTTTCTTCCTGGCCTTGGTAATATTAAGCAGGCAATGAATCAGCTTGATGGTAAAGAATTTGAACGTATTGAAGTAATTATTGGTTCAATGACTCCTGAGGAAAGAAAAAATCCAAAGCTAATTGATTCAAGTGCATCTCGTAGAGTAAGAATTGCTAAGGGGTCTGGAAGAAGTGTTGCAGAAGTAAATCGCTTAAGAGAAATGCTAGAGGCTCAAAAGAAAACAATGAAAAAGATGTCCACAATGAGTCAAACTGATATGGAAAGAATGTCATCTCAGCTTCAAAATGGTCAAATGCCGCAAATGGGTCGACCTAAACAAGGTAAGGGTAAAGGAAAAGGAAACTTTAGATTTTAATAGAATTAAGGATGTGAGATAATGAAATTAATAGCCACTTTAAGTTCAATTGATAATCTTGAAGAGGTTTTATCTCTTTCGGATGGAATAGTCGTTTATACAAGCGACTTTTCTTCTTTTAAAGATAATGGATTTAATAAAAACGAAATAGTAGGTATTATTAATAAAGTTAATAAACCTGTATTTATCAATCTAGAATTTATGCTAGAGGATGATCGAATAGATGAGTTTACAAGCTATATCAATTTCTTTAAGCAATATAATCCATATTTTATTGTTTCCGATTTAGGATCATTTCAAATTTTAAAAGAAAATGGACTAGCACAAAATACAATTTATAATCCTAATACCTTAGTTACAAATACTTATGATTTAGGTTTTTATTTAAACCAAGAAATGAGTATTCAAATATCTGAGGAAATAATGCTTAAGGATCAAATTAAAATGATTAATTCATATCCAAATAGGGTTTGTAAGCAATTATTTGGATATCATCTAATGTTTCATTCAAAAAGGCATTTAATTTCTTTATATCAAGAATTTCTTGGTAAGAAATTTAATATCGATAATGAAAACTCATATTTAATAGAGCAGACAAGACAGGATAAATATCATATAGTAGAAACGAAGCTTGGTACTTCACTATATCGTCCTTATGTCCTTGATAATAGTCTAGAATTACCAATACTTAAAAATTTACAATTTGGCTTTATAGATGATCATTTTGTTAAATATAATGATTACATTCAAATTTTAAAAAGCTATAATTTGGCAAATCAGAATATGATTGAACTAGAAAAGGTCAAGGAGCTTATTATATCACTTGGCTATTTAATTGAGGATGGATTTAAATATGAAGATACAATTTACCAAAAGGAGTTGATTTCATGTCAGTAGAATTATTAGCTCCGGCTGGAGACCTATCAAAGCTTAAGATTGCGATTTTATATGGTGCAAACGCAGTATTTATAGGTGGTCAAAAATTTTCTTTAAGATCAAGAGCCTCAAACTTTACACTTGAAGATATAAAGGAAGGCTGTGACTTTGCTCATAAGCATAATGCAAAAATTCATGTTACATGTAATATTTTACCCCATGAGGATGATTTGGAAGGATTGAAGGAATATTTACTTGAGCTTGAACAATGTGGTGTAGATGCGATAATATGTGCTTCGATGGTGGTAATAGATTATGTATTAAAATATACTAAAATGGAATGTCATGTATCTACTCAAGAATCAACCTTAAATCAAAAAATGGTCGATTTCTTTACTGATCTTGGAGTAGATAGAGTGGTTCTTGGAAGAGAATTATCGATTGCCCAGGCTAAAAAAATTAAAGAAAATTCTAAAGTTGAGATTGAAATGTTCATTCATGGGGGAATGTGTGTTTCCTATAGTGGTAGATGCATGCTATCAAATAATATGACTAATAGGGATGCAAATCGTGGTGGATGTGCACATAGCTGCAGATGGAATTATGATTTAATTGTCAATGATGATAAAATTAATCCAGATGGACAGTATTTCCAAATGTCATCTAAGGATTTATGCTCGATTAGAGATTTTAAGGCTATTCTTAATAGTAAGGTTGATTCGCTAAAAATAGAAGGAAGAATGAAATCGATTCATTATATTGCAACAGTTGTAAAATGCTACCGAATGATGATTGATGAATTTGATGAAACTGGTGATATTAAGGACTATGATTACTATGAAAATTTTCTATCCAAAGCAGAGAATCGTTTAACAAGTCATGGCTTTTTAAGAGGAATGACAACTACTACTGAGCAATTATATAATTCTCGCAGTGAAAACCCTACACAAGATTTTGTGGGTATTGTGTTAGATTATGATGATAATACGCAAATGGCTAAGGTTGAGGTTAGAAATTTCTTTTTACCTCATTCAAAGCTTGAAGTTTTTGGCCCTAATTTAGCAGATACAATTATTAATATAGAAGAATGCTACAATGAGGATTTAGAAGTTATTGATGCTTGTAGACATCCTAAGGATATAGTATTTTTTAAAACTAGTGTTAAATTGAGTCAATATGATATGATTAGATGGGTAAAATAATGAAATATAAATATGAAGATATTGAGGTAGAGCTTGAGTATAATTATAAGCCTGAAAATCGACACGCATATATAAAAATTACAAATGGTAAGGTTATTATTAATTCATTTAAGCGCTTTAACAGGGATGATGTTGATAAAATTTTTTCGGATTATTATCCTAAAATTAAAAAAGCTTTAGCAAAAAAAGTAAATGAATCACATAGCTTGCATTTATTTGGCAAAGCCTATGATTTTAAAATAATTGATTCTTCAATTAACTTAGCATATCTAGAAAATGATATTATATATATAAAAACGAAGGTTAACGAAATATCCTATATAAAAAGAATAATTGATAGTTTTTATAATAGCTATTTAGAGGATTTTATAAGTAATCACTACAATGATATTTACATTAAATTTAGTGATGTTGTATTAGTCAGACCGACTATTAAATATAAATCATTGAAGGGCTGCTACGGCAAATATAATAAAAAGGAAAATTCAATTACATTATCTAGTCATTTAGCAAAATATAATCCAATTTTAATAGAACAGGTTATAGCTCATGAACTATCACACTATAAATATATGAATCATCAAAAGGAATTTTATGATTTACTAGAATCTAAAATGCCTGGGGCTAAAAAGCTTCAGCATATTTTAAGAATGACCAAATATAATGATTATTTTTAAAAAAAGGCTTTTCTAATTTGAAATATTAATGTATAATAAGAATTGCAAAAAAACCGGAGGTTTATTATGGATAACAAGAAATATTATGAATTAACTGAAGAAGGACGTGCAAATTTAGAGAAAGAAAGACAACATTTAATTGATGTTGATCGTCCTAACAATATAAAGGCTTTACAGGATGCAAGAAGCCAAGGTGACTTATCTGAAAATGCTGATTATGATGCAGCACGTGAGGAACAAAGCCGTATTGAGTCTCGTATTGCTGAAATTACAGAGATTTTAAAGAATGTTAAAATAATCACTAAGGATTCTTCAAATCGTGTTACAACTGGTAAACAGGTTACAATTGAATTTATCGGAATGAAGAAGACTGAAACATATGATATAGTAGGTACTATTGAGGCTGATCCATTTGAGCATAAAATTTCTAATGAGTCACCTTTAGGAAAAGCTATTATTGGCCATGATAAGGGTACAACCTTAACTGTTGTAACTGAAAAGGGTAAAGAATTCAAAGTTAAAATTGTTGATGTAAAATAATAAATTTAAACATATAGAAATGGTAAGAAGAAAATTCTGGGTCTTTACCAAAATAGGGGGTTAAGGGGTTGAACCCTGCACCAAAACAGGGG